>CAMOEO010000243.1 GCA_946612175.1 uncultured Verrucomicrobiota bacterium | reverse complement strand
GAAGCCGCAGCGGGCGTGGGCGGGCGGGGAGCATCCGGGCGACCGGAAACGGAGATGCGCAGGGGAAGGCCGGAAGGCAACCGGGGTTGACGGGCGTCCCCGCGGCGCCTAGAATGAGGCCCCGTCGTGGCGCGCAGGCGCGCCCGGCCTTCCGCGAACCCGAACCGAACTCCACGCCATGCGCTTCCTCGGCACGCTCTCCCTCGTCTTTCTCGCCCTCGCGCTGTTCCTGCAGCTGCTCGTCGTCCGTTCGCCCGAAAGCGGCGTGCTCGAGCGCCTCGGGGGGCTGGAGGACGCCCGGGCGCAGGCGCGCCTGGAGGCTTCCGGCGAGGCGGCGGGCGATGCGGCCGCGACCTCGCGGCGCGCGGCGCGCCGGCGCATCCTGGCCGACGAGCGGCAGGAGCTCCGCGGGCGGATCGAGTCCGCGCTGGGCGGCCGCCTCCCCGTGCCGGGGCTCGCGCTCGGGGCGTTCGCGCTCGGACTGGTCCTGTGGGGAGCGGCGGTGATGTCCCGCGGGAGCGCGCGCCCTCCGCACGGCCTCAACGCCGTGCTGCTCGCGTGCTTCTGCGTCGTGCGCTGGCTCGACTTCCTCTAGGGCGGCCTAGGTGAGGCCGGCGCGCTTGCGGAGGATCCATTCGGCCGCGAGAAGGGCGACGAGGGCGACGAAGAGCGACCCGTGGTCCCAGAGGAAGACCTCCTTGCGGTCGTGCATCACGCGGCGGCCCTCGCCGTAGCCC
Organism: uncultured Verrucomicrobiota bacterium; assembly: GCA_946612175.1. Taxonomy (GTDB): domain Bacteria; phylum Verrucomicrobiota; class Kiritimatiellia; order RFP12; family UBA3636; genus UBA3636. Next base: position 4,261 of record CAMOEO010000243.1, on the reverse strand, counting down.
TCGAGGGCCTCGGCGAGGCGCGAGGGCGGGACGGCGACGCCGCCGGTGGCGCGGGCCATGCGGTTGACGACGTCGAAGGTGGCGGAGACGTTGACGTATTCGGCGGGACGGCGGGAGGTGACGACGACGAAGCGGGTCTGGAGGCTGGCGGGGAACTCGCCGCCGAGGGCCTTGCGGGCCTCGGGGCAGTCGAGCAGGACGGTGTAGGCGCCGGGGTCGGGGAAGGGGTCGGTCTCGGCCTCGTAGAAGCCGTTGGAGTCGGGGCGGTAGCGCAGGCGGGCGGTGCGGATCTGGTTGCCGGCCTCGTCGAAGACGAAGACGCGCGGGGAGAGGTCGTTGAGCGCGTTGAACTCGGTGTCCTGGAAGCGGGCCTGGACGACGACCTTGTCGGCGGGCGTGTAGCGCAGCTGGTCGGTGCCGAGACGGACGTAGGGGTTGCCGGCGCGGAGCTTGTCGCCGGCGCCCCAGCGCAGGACCTGGCCCCAGAACTGGTGGTGGCGGGTGTCGCCGACGCGGTAGCGGAGGCGCCAGGTGCGGTCGGTGTTGAGCTGCAGGACCTTGCCGCGGCCCTGGCTGCGGGCGACGACGAGGGAGTTGGCGGCCTGGGTGCGGCGCATCTCGGCGAGGCGGCGGACGGCGGCCTCGGGGTCGTCCTGGAGGTCGCGGACGGCGAGGCGCGCGACGGACTCGGCGCTGCGGGCGTCCTCGGGTTCGGCGTAGGCGAGGACCTCGGCGCCGGGCTTGACGCCGCGGACGGGGTGGCGCCAGTGGAGCGGGGGCAGGTCGTTCCAGATCTGCTCGTTCTCGTAGGAGGAGGAGGACTGCACCATCACGGGGTGGCCGCGGCCGGCGGGGGCGAGGCGGAGGCGGAAGGAGGGCTCGGGGCTGGCGAGGTAGCCGTCGTCGGACTCGTCGTACTCCACGGGCATGAGGTCGCGGAGGACGCCGGGGCCGATGCGGTGGGGCATGGCGCGGGGGCCGTCGATGAAGACGAGCAGGGCGCCGCGCTGCTCGACGCAGTAGCGCAGCTCCTCGGCAACGGCGGGCGTGAGGACGGTCTCGTCGAGGTCGCCGACGATGATGACGTCGAACTTGCGCCACTCGCTGCGGTCGACGGGGAGGGCGCCGGACTCGGAGTCGCCGAACTTGCGGGTCGCGCTGGCGGGGGGAAGGGGCGTTTCGGGCTGGCCGGCGACGCGGTCGGGGTGGACGATGTACTCCTGGAGGTGGACGGACTTGTCGCGGCCGTAGAAGAGGTTGCGCAGGTAGCGGAACTCCCAGCGCGGGCGGTCGTCGACGAGCAGGACGTTGGTGCGGTCGTCGGTGACGGAGACGTCGAGCGTCCATTCGTTGTTGTCGGGGAACTCCTCGCCCTCGACAGGGTCGACGACGACGCGGTAGCGGCGGACGCCCTTCTCCTCCGGCAGGTCGGTGAAGCGGAAGTCCTTGGCGAAGTCGTCGTTCTCGATGTACTCGGTGACGGAGCCGAGCTCGCGGTCGCCGAGCATCAGGCGGATCGTGGCGTCGCGGCCGCGGGCGCCGGTGGCGACGAGCGTCCCGGAGACGCGGACCTTGTCGCCGAGGAAGACGGACTCCGGGGCGCGGGCCTCGCCGAGGGCGACGTCGACGGGCGGGCGCGTGCCGCCGACGACGACGGAGTTGACGGGGATGCCGGCGGCGCCGAGGCGGTGGGCGACGGCGTCGACGCCGGCGTCGCCGTTGTGGCGGCCGTCGGTGACGACGAGGAAGCCGGCGATCTCCTCGAAGGGGATGTCCGCGAGGGCCTTCTCGAGGGCGCGGGTGATGTCGGTCGAGGAGCGGAAGGCGGTCTCGCGGGCGCTGGCGTCGCGCTCGGCGACGCCTGGGCCGGCGGCCGCGGCGGCGGAGAGGTCGGGCGCGGCTTCGGGGGCGGGGGGCCCGCCGCCGTCCCCGGCGCCGGGCTCCGCGGCGGCGGAGGCGGCGCGGACGAGTCCGGCGTCGAGCTCGGAGGCGGCGCCGAAGCGGTAGAGGTCGAGGTCGTAGGAACGGCCGAGGAGGACGAGCGGGGGGGCGTCGAGGCGGTTGGCGGCGCCGAGGAGGCGCCGGGCGAGGGCGGAGCGGGTGGTGTCGGAGGCGCGGAGGATCTCGGCGCGGCGCTCCTCGGGGAGGGCGTCGTAGACGGCGAGCGCGCCGGCGCCCTCGACGGAGGGGAGGAAGGTGAGGATGCTCTCGAGCGCGGCGGAAAGGCGGCCGAGGCGGTCCTTGGCGCCGGCGGAGGGCTTGCGGGATCCGCCGTCCACGTCGTCGGCGACGGCCTTGGCGGCGGGGAGGATCTGGCCGCGGACGAAGGCGGCGGCGCGGGGGAGGTTGCCGGCGACCTCGGGGTGGGCGGAGGAGGAGACGCGGCCGGCGAGGGATTCCATCGTGCCGGCGGCGGGCTCGAGCAGGGCGGCCGTGTCGGCGGCGAGGGCGGCAAGGGCCTCGGGGTCGAGGGCGTCGGGGCCGTCCGCGGCGGCGGCGAGCAGCGGGGCGAGGCGCGCGGAGAGCGCCTCGACGCGGGCGGAGAGGCCGGCGAGGGAGTCGGCGCCGTCCTCGCGGAGCAGGCCGAGGGCGGCGGCGACGTCGAGGCGCTCCTCGTCCGTCCAGTAGGTGTCGACGAAGTTCATCGACGCGGAGTCGTCGAGCAGGACGACGACGCGGCGCTTGATGGCGCGGACGTTCTCGCCGACGAGGACGGGCTGGAGCAGGACGAAGAGCACGAGCGCGACGGCGGCCATGCGGCAGCCGACGACGGCGGCGCGGACGCGGCGCGAGGCGATGCGGGCGGCCTCGCGGGCGTAGAGCCACGAGACGAGCTCGAAGCAGAGGCCGGAGACGAACGCGGTGAAGAGCAGGTGCCAGCGGCCGGCGAGGAAGAGGTGGCGGCCGAGCAGCTGGAGAAGCGCCCAGGACGCGACGGTGCCGACGGGGACGAGGATGCCGAGGCGGATGCGCGGGGCGGCGCGCCAGCGGCGGAGGACGAGGCGGTGCGCGAAGATCCAGAGGGCGAGCCCCGCGACGGCCATCGCCCACAGGGCGAGCGAAGGCACGGTCGGCGGGAGGAGGTCCGGGCGGAGGTAGTTCTGGTCCATCGGCGGAGCGGGGGCGGGCTAGACGGGGAGGTGCTCGAGCATGGAGCGGGCGAGGGCGAGCTGGGAGCGGGCGCGGACGAGGTTGTGCCCGGGGCGCGCGATCCGGAAGTAGTGGTCGCCGTCGAGGTGGTCGGTGAGGAAGCGGACGCCGACCTCGAGCGTCATGGCGAGGCCGCCGTAGGGCAGGATGCGGCGCTCCTCGGGCGTGAGGACGTCGCCCAGCTCGCCGAGGAAGCCCTCGGCCAGGGCGTCGTACATCTCGCGGCGGGCGACGACGAGGGAGAGGTCCTCCTCGTCCTCGGGGCGGTCGCAGCACATGGAGCGCATGAGGTCGCCGAAGTCGTGGAGGGAGAGGCCCGGCATGCAGGTGTCGAGGTCGATCACGCAGAGGGCGCGGCCGGTGGCGTCGTCGATCAGGAGGTTGGAGAACTTGGCGTCGTTGTGGGCGATGCGCTCGGGGACGAGGCCGGCCTCGTGGGCCTCCTGGAGGCGGAGGGCGGCGGACCGGAGCTCGAGGAAGCCCTCGTATTCGGCGCGGCACCCGGCGGCGCGGCCCTCGGCGTCGGCGGCGAAGGCGGCCTCGAGCCTCTCGAAGCGGTTGCGGGTGTCGTGGAAGCGCGGGATCGTCTCGACGAGCCGCGGTCCGGGCAGGTCGGAGAGGAGAAGCTGGAAGCGGCCGAAGGCGCGGGCGGCCTCGCGGGCCTCGTCGGGGGTCTCGGCCTGGGGGCGGCCCTTGGCGCGATCGATGCAGCGGTAGAGGCGCCAGTAGCCCTCGGGGCCGTCGAGGCCCGGGGCGCCGTCCGCGGTCCGGATGAAGTGGAGGTGGTCGCGGGCGTCCGGTCCGTTCCCGGCCTCGCGGCTCTTCCGGGCGAGGTGGTCGGAGATGCGGAAGACGTTGTCCATCAGTCCGAGGTAGTTCGGGAAGACGTGCTTGTTGATGCTCTGAAGCACGAATCTGGAGCTGCGGGCGCCGGGCGCCGCGGCCTCGACGAAGAAGGTGCGGTTGATGTGTCCGCCGAAGTACTGCGCGGCGCGGAAGATGCCGGCGCCTGGGAGGAAGGCGGAGAAGACTTCGTAGAGGCGGGATTCGGGGATGTCGGGCATGGCGTGGCGGGGTTGGGGTTGAAGGGGTTGAAAGGGTTGAAAGGGTT
>CAMOEO010000242.1 GCA_946612175.1 uncultured Verrucomicrobiota bacterium | reverse complement strand
GCCCCGGCGCGGAGCGGCGCGGCGGGCGAGGGACGGCGCGAAGCGCGGGCAGCAGCTCGCGGTCGGCGGGGCAGAGGTCCATCGCGGGCAGCTGCGCGAGCGAGACCCACATGACCTGCTGATGCTCCTGGGGGACGGGGACGGCGCCGGGGCGGACGGAGCACGCGACGAGGATGAGGCGGATCGTTTTCTCCGGGTAGCGGTGGAGGACCGAACGGAGGATGGTCGGGCTCTCGATTTCGAGGGCGAGCTCCTCCCGGCATTCGCGCGCGAGGGCCTCCTCGGGCGTTTCGCCCGGCTCGATCTTCCCGCCCGGAAACTCCCAGAGCCCCGCCTGGGCCTTGCCCTCCGGCCGCTGCGCCAGAAGCACGCGGTCCCCGTCGCGGATCACCGCGCCGACGACGTCGACGACCGTCCGGTCCGCGCTCCGCGCGGGTGGGGTGTTCTGCGAAGGGTTCGGGGGCATCGGCAACGCTCCAAAGACTAGCGGGGCGGGCGAGGGGCGCGGGGCTGGCCCAGCCCGAGAAGCTTTCCGAACGGGACGACGGCGTCGAAGTAGCCGTCGGAGGCGGCGAGCGGGGAGAGATGGCCGTCGTAGACGAGCGCCGTCCGGACCGACACGCCGTCCGGCCGTCTGATGGCGCGGACCTTGCGGTCGACTTCGGCGATGGTCTCCCGTCCGATCTCCCGCATCCGCTTCGCCTCTACGACGCAGAGGGTCCGACGGGTCTGCACGAGGAGATCGACCTGGCATCCCTTCCGGCCGCGCGGCCCCTTGGCGGCGCGACGCAGATAGGGTCCGGCCGAGGTGATGACGAGCCCGTCCAGGTGAAGGAGGGGGAGAAGCTGCCGGTAGTTGTTGACGACCAGATTCTCGAAGGCGAGCCCCATCACGGCGTCCCATCCTTCCAGCTCGTCCAGCGAGGCCAGCGAGAACGTTCCGTCGTCGATGATGCGCCTGTGCGGCTCGATGCACTTGAGATAGAAGCGCGCGTAGTTGTCGCGGATCCGGAACCTCCGCTCGCGGAGCTCGCGGCCCGTTTCCGGATTGATTCTCCCGGCCTCCGCGAGAAATCCCGCCTCGACGAGGTTCTCGATCGCGGCGGTGACGTCCCCGCCCTTCGCGATCCCCAGCGCGGCCGCCGTTTCCGTCGCCGTCCGGGATCCGTCGACGAACGTCCGCAGGACCCGCGCCGAGAACTTCGGGAGCTCGGTGACGACGTCGTTGAACATGTCGTCGAAGTCCTCCCGCAGGAAGCTCCGGGGCAGGAAGCAGAGCCGCCTGATGTTCTCCAGGGCCGGCAGCGACGGATCGATCTCCTCCAGGTACCGCGGAACGCCGCCCGTCACGGAAAGCACGTCGACGATCTCGCGTGAATCGATCCGCTCCGACCGGCTTCCCCAGAACTTCGCGCACTCGGAAGGCGGAAGCTCCCCGACGACCATGTCCATGGACCGGCGCCCGACATAGGCCCGGTTGCGGATGATGGCGTCGCGGATCCAGCTCGAGACGCTACCGCAGAGGACCAGGACCAGCTTGGGATGCTTCCGGAACAGATCGTCCCAGGCGTTCTTCAGAATCTCGGGAAACAGCGAAGAGAACCGGGCCATCCACGAGATCTCGTCCAGCAGCACGACCGTCCGCCCCCGTCCGAGTTCGCGGTCGAGCCGCACGAACGCCGAATACCAGTCGGACGGCGCCGACTTCTCGCATCCGGTCTGGGCCGCAAGCTTCACGGCGAAGAACTCCAGCTGGTCGCGCTCGGTCATCCCCGGCTTCGGGCGGAGCCCCTCGAGCTTCAGGAACCGCGCGCCGGATCGACGCGCGAACTCCTCGACCAGCGTGGACTTCCCGATCCGGCGCCGACCGCGGCACGTGACGAGGGACGCGACCCTCTTCGCCCACAGGCCGTCCAGCTGGGCGAGTTCGGGTTCGCGCCCGAAAAACGATTCATTGCGTCGTTTCATGGCTCGGATTCTAGGCCGGGCTTCGACCGGAAGTCAAGAAAAATATTCTCACCTATTTTGCAATTGCAATTTACGTGAGAATTCTTTGGCAGTGAAAAGATCTCACCTATCTTGCAAATGCAATTTAGGTGAGCGAGGCCGAATGCCTGCCCGCCCGAAGGGCGCGAAGCGGCGAGGGGCCGAGCGAAGCGAGCGACGGCCGTCGCCGCCCCCGGCGCGGGGCGACGGGGCGTTACGGGGCCTCGTCGAGGCGCAGGAGGAGCCGCTCCTGCGGGGCGACGGCGACGGGGATGCCGCGGGCAAGGTCGTCGGCGGTCCAGGTCGCGGCGTCGCCGTTCGGGATCGCGCGGCCGGTGGCGGCGTCGGAGAGGCGGTAGCGGCCTTCCGGGACGTTCCATTTCAGGAGCCCCGTCTGCGGCTCCCGCGCGCCCAGATCGACGAGGAGCAGGAGCTTGAGGTCGCCTCGGTCGATGACCTGGATGTCGCAGAGCCCCGTGGCGGGGTCTCCGTCGCGTTCGAGGACGGCGTCCCGCCGCGCGCCGCTCGCGGCGAGGGCGTCGAGGAGCGCCGGGACGGATTCCGGCGAATCGGCGTCGAGGCGGACGATTCCCTCGGGCGGTTCCGGGAGGGGGTCGCCGCGCTCGTCGCGGCGGAAGGCGTCGGCGTCCGCGACGACCGTTCCGCCGCGCTCGGCGAAGCGCCGGACGGCAGCCGCGCTCGCCGGCGTGGCGTAGCGCGCGGAGGGGATGACGAGCGCCTTCACGCCGTCCGGAAGGCCGGCGATCAGATCCTCCTCGAAGACGATTCGGACCGGATAGTGCGCGCCGAGGACGGCGCCGTACCAGCGCAGGAGGCGCGCGCGGTAGTCGACCCTGTCGAGGTCGAGCATCCGCAGCGTGGGATAGGAGAAGAAGACCGCGACGCTCGCCGGCGTCGTGCGGGGCATCGGCAGCACGGCGTCGCGGAGCGGCTCGAGCTCGCCCCGGAACTGCGCGAAGCCGTCGAGCGCCTCGGGCGGGTAGTTCCACGGGTTGAGGAGCGAGGCGGACTTGTAGGAGGGTTTCTCGACGATGCTCCGCGCCTCCTCGATCGTCTTCCATTCCCACGAGCGCTTGTCCCAGCAGTAGGCGAAGGCGCCGGCGCTGCCGTGGAAGAGCTCGGTCCAGAGCGAGGTCACGATGTCCTCCTTGCGGCTCGGGACGCGCTTGCCGTCCTCGACGCGCGTGCAGTAGTGCTCATCGTTCACGACCGGCTTCGCGCCGAGCGCGAGGGCGCGGTAGAAGTCCAGGTTGAAGAGGTGCTCGACCGTCGACTTGAACGCGGCGGCTTCGGCCTCGGCGACGCCCTTCTTCGCCGTGCCATGGCCGAAGCGGATGCCGCCCTCGTAGGCGAGGACGTCGAGCGCGTCCGCGACGAGGCGGTAGTCCATCCCGGCGCCGCGGGCATCGGTGAGCGTGAACGTGCTGCTTTGCTCGGCGAAGTAGACGTTCGGACGCGTGTCGACCTCCCGGACGAAGCCCTTGCACGTTTCCAGCACCTCCGCGTAGCGCTCGCCCATGAACTTCATGTAGTCGGGCCAGAGCCGCGGGAACTGCCGGAACTCGGTCTGGCGCGCGACGTCGTCGAAGTCCTCGAAGACCGTGCCCCACGCGGCGTTGGCGCGGGCGATCGTCCCGTAGCGCTTCTCCATGCGCGCGGCGAAGCGCGCGGCGTTGCCGGGGCATTGGCACTTGTAGACGGGCTCGTTGAAGAGCTCCCACACGAGGACGTTCGCCCCGCCGCGCAGGGCGGCGCGCGCGCCGCCCTTGAGGTAGCATTCGTAGTAGCGGAGTCCGTCGGGCGACTCGGGACAGAACGGGAGGAACTGGTGCCACCCGCCGTTCTGCTGCTCGAGCTCGCGGGCCCGCGCGGGATCGGCCTTGCGGAGGGCGTCGGCGAAGCCGAACGCGAAGTCGACGACCATCGGCTGTCCCTCGAAGCGCGGGAAGAACGCCCCGATGCGCCGTTCCGCCTTCCGCCAGTCGTCCGGAAGGGCGAGTCCGTAGAGCGCCTGCCCGGGGAGGGCCCACGCGGACGAGAGCTGCGACGCGTTGAAGCCCATCGACTCGAAGATCGCGCGCCCCGGCGCCTCGACGTAGGCGCGGTGGCCGATGCCCTGCGGGTCGGGGTCGCCCTCCTTCCAGTCGACGTGCGTGCGCGGGTAGATCCACGGGCCGAGCAGGAAGACGGGCCGCCCGTCCTGCCAGAAGCAGCCCCGCTCGATCGTCGGGCGCCGCCACGGGTCGGAAATGACGGCCGGCTGGTTCTCGAACGAGGCGCGGAACGCCTCCTCCGGCGTCGTCGGCGCAGCGGCGGCGCCCGCGGCGGCGGCGTCCGGCTCCGGCAGGACGCGCAGCGCGACGTCGTCGAAGAAGGCCTCGCCCGTCTCGCCCCATCCGCCGGCGCAGTGGAGCTGCACGAGGAGCAACGCGGCGTCGTCCGGAACGACGGCCGTCGCGCGGAGAAGGCGCCACTCCGTCGGGAGCGTGGTGCCGGTCCAGTCGCTTGCGGTGATGCGCTGGCCGCCTTCGGTGCGACCCCAGAGACCGATGCCGACGACCTTCGGTCCCGACGCGGCGACCTGCTTCACCCAGGCCGAGACCTCGACGCGCTTCCCGCGCAGCTTCGCGAGCTCGTCCTTGGCGACGACGTGGCCGAGCGTCTGGTTCTCGCGCGCCGTGCTGTCGTCCTTCAGATGCAGCGACCCCGCCCCGGCGTGCGGCTCCGCCGTCGAACGCTCCATCGCCACGAACGGCTCCTTCGGGAGCGACCAGCGCCACGCCGTGGCCGTCGGCAGCCCGGACGCCTCATCCCACGTTTCGAACGCCCCGCCCTCGAAAAGGTTCTTCGGCGGGTCGGCCGCCGTGGCGGCCGTTGCAAGCAATGCGAGAGAGAGAAGGAAAGAGGTTTTCATGGAAACGCCCGTACGGTCCGGATTCTACACGATTCCCGAGCGCGCATGCAAGAGACATCCACGCGCGGGCGCTATCCGTCCC
>CAMOEO010000241.1 GCA_946612175.1 uncultured Verrucomicrobiota bacterium | reverse complement strand
GGCCGGCGTAGGTCGTGTGGTTGACGCCGTAGACGAACATCGGGGTCGCGTCCTTCGAGGGGGCGGACATGATGACCTTCTTGGCGCCGGCCTGGATGTGGGCGCGGGCCTTCTCGTCCGTGAGGAAGAGACCGGTGGACTCGACGACGACCTCGGCGCCGACCTCGTTCCACTTGAGGGCGGCGGGATCCTTCTCGGCGGTGAGGCGGATCTTCTTGCCGTCGACGACGAGGTTCGTGCCGTCGACCGCGATGTCGTGCTCGAACTTGCCGTGGACCGAGTCGTACTTGAGCATGTACGCGAGGTAGTCCGGATCGAGGAGGTCGTTGATGCCGACGATCTCGATGTCGTCCTTGAAGTTCTCGACGGCGGCGCGGAAGACCATGCGGCCGATGCGGCCGAAGCCGTTGATGCCAACTTTGATTGCCATTTTTTTGTACTCCAGTTGAGGGTGTGTTGTTTTACGTTCCGTAAAAACGGGGCGGGAGTCTACCAGTTTCGGGGCGGGAGGTCAAGCGCCGAAAAAATCGGACCGAATCGGGCGGGGGCGGGGTCAGGGATCGACGGAGGGGGCTAGGGTTCCTCGCGGGCGAAGTCGCGGCCCTCGTATTCGGGCGGGACGTAGCCGTGCGTGGAGCCCTGGACCCAGAGGATCTTCTTGTTGCCCGGATGGATGGCGTTCCAGAGCTTCGCGATGCCCATCGGCGGGCAGGTGTAGTCGCCGAGTCCCGCGCGGGTGACCTCGACGCGGCAGGAGGCGGGGATGCGTTTGGCGAAGTTCACCGCGTCGTAGTAGCCCATCGAGTCGGTCCACGGGATGTACCACCAGTTGCCGGCCGCCTTCCGCTGGCCGCGGGAGGCGTTCACGGCCATGTCGCAGCACCAGGGGATGCCGGGCCGCGCGAGCGTCACCCCTTCGCCGCAGCCCGCCGCCCAGAGCGTCTGGAGCCCGCCCTGGCTGCCGCCGGCGGCGACGAGGTTCGTCCCGTCCCAGCAGTCGAGGGTCTTGAGGTACTGCAGCGCGCGCTTGACGCGCAGCACCATGCCGTTGAAGTAGGCGGTCTCGGGATCCTCGTTCTGCGCGGGGTCGAAGGCGTAGTCCTTGTCGTGCGAGCGCACCTCCCATCGGAGCGCCTTGCGGTCGGCCTCGGTCGCGCCGAACTCGGGCAGCTTGAGGCCGTGGGCGTTGATGTTGAGCACGATCGCGTCGCCGGAGACCCAGCCGGGCTTGTTCGGCGAGAAGGAGTTTCCGTTGTAGCCGTGCGTCTCGAGGTGGGCGCGGAACTTCCTGCCCTCGTCCGCGGACTTCGGGATCGAGAGGTAGCCCGTGACGGGACGCAGTCCGGCGCAGTCGATGCGCACGGCCCAGCGGCGGACGTTCGCGTTGGGGGAGTCGGTCTCGACCAGGTCGGCCTTGATCGGCACGAGGTCGAGGCGAGCGAACTGGTTCGTCCAGAAGGCGTCGAAGTCGGCAGGCTCGGGGGTGGGCTCGAGCGCGTCGGGCTCCACGCCGGCGCCGCCGTCGAAGAAGACGGACTTGGGCTTCTTCTCGAACTCGTTCATCGCCTTCTTCCCCTCGGGCGTCGACGCGTCGCCGGTGAACTTCTTGGCGTAGCGCTTGCCGTCGGGACCGAGGACGTAGGCCTCCAGCCGGACGAAGCCGGGGCGGTCGAGGCTCGTGCGGTAGACGAACGAGGTGGGGGCGAACGGGATGCGCCCGGTCTCGCGGGCGCCGAAGTCGTCGGAGCGCGTCCACTCGAGCGTGTACTCGCCCTCGGGGACGTCGCCCTCGACGCCCATGGGCTCGACGGTGAAGACGATCTCCTCGCCGGGGGCGTAGGAGAGCGGATCCTTGTCGGTGGTGCCCTTGAGCCAGGCGTTGTCGAGCGGGCCGGCGAAGGCGGCGGAGCAGGCTGCGGCTAGGAGGCAGGGGATGGCGGATCGATGCAACGGGGACATGGGGGAACCTCCCTATTCGCCCTTTACCACGGCCAGGAGGCCGCTGCGGGCGAGGTTGATGATCGTGTAGGGGCGGAGGAGGCGGAGGAAGTCGTCCACCTGGTCCTCGCGTCCGACGAACTGCATGGTGAGCGTCGTCTCGCGGACGCCGACGACCTTCGCGCCGAAGATCTCGGCGATGCCGAGGACCTCCGGGCGCTTCTGGCGGGGCGCGCCGACCTCGACGAGGACGAGCTCGCGCGCGATGTGCTTCTCGGTCGTGAGGTCCACGACCTTCACGACGTCGACGAGCTTGTTGAGCTGCTTGGTGACCTGCTCCAGCACGTGCTCGTCGCCGGGCACGGTGATGGTCATGCGCGAGAAGCGCGGGTCGGCGCACGGGCCGACGTTGAGCGTCTCGATGTTGTAGCCGCGGCCCGAAAAGAGCCCCACGATCCGAGAGAGGACGGCGGGCTGGTTCTCGACCGTGGCGTTGATGATGTGCTTCTGGTCCATGGCGCGCCTCCTACTTGAACTTGCGGATGAGGTCCTTGAGGGTCTTTCCCGGCGGGATCATCGGCGTGATGTCCGCCTCGGGCTCGACGATGAACTCGAGCACCCAGACGTGCGGGTCGGCGAAGGCCTCCTTGAGCGCGGGCTCGACGTCCTTCGGGTCGGAGACGCGGCGCGCCTTCGCGCCGTGCGCCTCGGCGAGCTTCACGAAGTCCGGGAGGTAGGCGGGCAGCTCCGGGTCCGGCTCGATGCGCTCCTGCCTCATGCGGCCGGCCTGCGCGAGGTGCGTCATCGAGTGGACGCCCCTGTACATCATGTCCTGCCACTGGCGAACGTTGCCGAGGTAGGTGTTGTTGAGGATCACGACCTTGATCGGGAGCTTGTGCTCGACGGCCACGACGAGCTCCTGGGCGTTCATCTGGAAGCCGCCGTCGCCCGTTACGCACACCACGAGCTCGCCCGGGCGGCCGAGCTGCGCGCCGATGGCGGCCGGGAGACCGAAGCCCATCGTCCCGAGGCCGCCGGAGGAGAGGAAGTTGCGCGGCTTCTCGTGCGTGAAGAACTGGCAGGACCACATCTGGTTCTGGCCGACGTCGGTCGCGACGATCACGTCGCCCTTCGTGAGCCGGTCGACCGTCGCGAGGACGGACTGCGGCATGATCGCGCCGGAGGGCGACTCGTCCCAGGAGAACGGATCCTCCTTCTTCCACTGCTGGCACTCGGCGACCCACGCGGCGTGGTCGGCCTTGTTGACCTGGGGGAGCAGGTCGCGGAGGACGGGCTTGATGTCGCCCACGACCGGCAGGTCGCAGCGGACGCTCTTGGAGATCGAGGTCGGGTCCACGTCGATGTGGACGATCCGCGCGTGGGGCGCGAACTCGCTCACCTTGCCGGTCACGCGGTCGTCGAAGCGCGCGCCGATCGCGAGCAGCACGTCGCACGCGTCGAGCGCCTTGTTGGCGGCGATGAGGCCGTGCATGCCGATCATGTGCAGCGAGAGCGGGTCGCTCTCCGGGAACACGCCGAGGCCCATGAGCGTCGTCGCGACCGGGATGTTCGCCTTGTGCGCGAGCTCCGCGAGCTCCTTCACGGCGCCGGCGCTGCGGACGCCGCCGCCGGCGTAGATGAGCGGCTTGTTGCTCGTGTTGACGAGCTGCGCGAGGCGCGCGAGCATCTTCGGGTGGCCCTCGTAGGAGGGCTTGTAGCCGACGCGGTCGAACTTCTCGGGGAACGGGACGGAGGTCTTGCCGATCTGGACGTCCTTCGGGAGGTCCACGAGCACGGGGCCGGGCTTGCCGGTCGTCGCGATGTGGAACGCCTCGACGATGATGCGCGGCAGGTCGTTCACGTCGCGCACGAAGTAGTTGTGCTTCGTGATCGGGCGCGTGATGCCGCAGGTGTCGGCCTCCTGGAACGCGTCGTTGCCGACGGCCTTGGTGGAGACCTGGCCGGTGAACGCGACCATCGGGATGCCGTCCATGTTGGCGGTCGCGAGGCCGGTGACGATGTTCGTGGCGCCGGGGCCGGACGTGACGATGCAGACGCCGGGCTTCCCGGTGGCGCGCGCGTAGGCGTCGGCCATGTGGGAGCCGCCCTGCTCGTGGCGGGGGAGGATCAGGTGCAGCCCCTCGGACCTGGCGAGCTCGTCGAACACGTCCAGGATCGCCCCGCCGGGATACGCGAAGACCGTCTCCACCCCCAGGCGCTCGAGCCCCTCGACGACGACGCGCGCACCCGTGCGGGGCGCCACACGGGCGGGCTCGGCCTTCGCGGGGCCGTGGTCAGCTTTGCTTTCGTTCTTCACGGATGGTGTTTCCTTTTCGCGCTCCGCGGAATGCGGAACGCGGCGGGACAGTATACGGATTTGGGACCCGGTGTCAATGGAGCCCGCGCGCCAGGCTTCGGGGGAATTGACTTCGGAGGCGGGGTTCTGACATAATCGGGGCCTTCCGCAACCCCACGCCTTTCCATGTCCTCCGAACCCTCCCCGAAAGCCCTCCGCCTGCGTCGGCACGTGCGGCCGGCGCTGTTCTGCGCGCTCGGCCTCGCGCTGGCCTACTCGGTCCTCTGCCTGCTCGTCGCCGCGCTGGCGCCCCGCGACGTGGAGGAGGTGGTGCGCTTCCGCACGCTCACGCGCGTCGCGGAGCCCGAGACGGCGGACGACGTCGACGAGGCGAACGACCGCGGGCTGGTGCTCGTGCGCGGCACGACGTCGTCCCCGGAGCCGGTCTCCGACCCGCTCTTCACCTCGGTGCTCCCGCCGACGAACGCGCTGGCGCTCATCCGGCGCGTCGAGATGTTCCAGTGGGTCGAAAAGCCCGCCGAGGGCGCGCCCGGCGTCCGCTACGAGGGCGCGTGGGTCGGAGGGATCGTCGATTCGTCGAAGTTCCAGGTGCCGGAGGGGCACGAGAACCCCAAGGCGTTCCCGGCGGAATGGGCGCCGCGCGAGTTCCCGGCGGACGAGGTGCGGATCGGCGCGTACCTCGTCCTGCCGAAGGGGCGGCTGCGCGCCGCGGTCGCGCCCGTGCCCGTCGGCGGGACGGTCTACCACGAC
>CAMOEO010000240.1 GCA_946612175.1 uncultured Verrucomicrobiota bacterium | reverse complement strand
GGGCGGATGAAGTCGAACGGGACGCCGTTGCAGTCGGTGACGCCCCACGGCGCGTTCTCCATGCAGTTCTCGCCTTGGTCGGTCCAGCCGCCCTGGCCGTCGTCGGCGACCTTGTCGCCGTAAGGGACGGTTGCGGCATCGCGCAGGTCGAGGAACTTCACGCGCGCGGGATCGACCGAGAAGGCCTTGGCGCGGGCACGGGAGGCGGTAGTGTGGGCGGCGAGCCAGGAAGCGGCGTGCGCGGCGACTTCGGCGTAGGGCTCAACTCGGAGCTTCGCAAGGCCATCCGGCCGAGCATCCGCACGGCTCGGAGGCCTTGCATCGGCTGAACGGGCGGCTTCGCCGCCGGTCTCCCCGAACTCCACGGACTCCGCGTGAGATTCAGATGAACTGGCCCCCTCCGAGAGGGGGCTGCCGAGCGAAGCGAGGCTGGGGGAGTATTCCGTGCGGGACGAGGCGGCGGAGGGCGCGGGGACGGCAGCGCACGGAGTACTCCCCCCGGCGCTTTGCGCCACCCCCCTCTCGGAGGGGGGCGAATCCCAGGAAGAGGCGCCTTCGTTCCAGCCGCAGGGGGCAGCGGCGAGGGCGGCCTCCAGCGCACTCCGTGTGGGAGCGCCGCGCAGGACCACCGGCACGTTCGGTTCGAGGAGGAGAAGGAAAGCGCCGTCTTTGTTCGGGCCGAGGATCGCGCGGCGCGAGACATCGGCGAAGATATTGGGGGAATTTGGGAAAAACCGCACGACGCGCGGCGCGAGGCCGCGGTTTTCGACGATGTAGCCGACGGCGCCGTCCGCTCCGTGCGCGGCGTGGACCTCGATGTCGGGCATGGGGGCTCCCGTGGCGGGGTCGAGGGTGCGGGCGAGCGGCGTGACGTCGCGCCCGTTGGCGAGTGCGGCGAGCAGACCTCCTTCGGAAATCATGTCCGGAAAACGGCCGTTGACGTGGAAGACGATTCCTTTCCCGAGAGGGAGTCGGGAAAGGACGGTATTTCCGGAAGGGCGGAGGACGGACTCCCATCCCTTTCCGCAGGAGGCCTCGCGGTAGGGGGCCAGCTCGACGCGGAAGTCGACGAAGGTCCCGAGATCGACCGGCTCGCCGCCGATCTCCTCGCCAAGCGAAACACCGGGGAAGTCCGAGGGCGAGGGGCGGCCGTATTCGTCGAGCTCCATCGCCTCGCCGACGAGAATCAGCGTGCCGCCGCGCTCGACCCAGTCGCGGAGGAGGCCCCGCGTGGCGGGGTAGGTGGCGGCGACGCCGGCGGCGACGAGGACCTTGTAGCGGTCGAGGCGGCCCTCGGGGAGCTGCTCCTCGAAGATCGCGTCGACGGGCACGTGTGCGCCGACGGCGAGCGCGAGCGCGGCCTCGCGCTCGAAGGCGTGGCAGCGCAGGCCGGCCGCCTCGGCGAGGCGCGCGGTGGGGAGCGAGGAGAGGACGGCGACGCGCTCCTCGGACGGGATGCCGCGGTCGTGCGGGCCGAAGAGGTCCTGCACGGCGGCGATGTCGCGCTTGCCGTCCATCAGGCCCGCGAGCGCCCCGGGCGGCGTGCCGACGGGGTTGAGGCCGAGCCACGGGTAGCGCTCGAAGAGGCGCGCGAGGCCTGTCTCGTCGAAGGGGCGCACCTCGTCGAGGCGCCGCTCCCACTTGAAGTAGTAGGTGGCGTCGAGCCCGAGCGCGAAGTGGCGCACGAGCTTGCCGCGGTGGCTCGCGCGCGAATTGCGGAAGTAGGTCTCGCCGTCCACGAGCGGCTTGCCGTCGGCGAGCGCGAGCAGGCGCAGGTTCTCCCAGAGGTCGTCGCCGCCGGTTTGCGTCATCACGACCTGGCAGTGTTTCTCCGCGCCGAGGACGCGGTCGAGGTCGGCGGAGCGGGCGAGCGGCTGGAAGCAGAAGCGGGCGTCCGGGTCGACTTCGCGGATCGTCTCGATCCCGAGCTTCACGCCGCCCTCGAACGCCGCCTCGCGGAACTTGAGCCACTCGACGCCGAGACCGACGCTCACGCCGGTCCTCTCGAACGCGGCGGCGGCCTCGAACGAGCCGAACGACGAGCCCCACGCCGCGTCCATCGCGGCGGGGTCGCCGCCGAACTTGTCGGAGAGGAACGCCGCGAAGGCCTCGCGCGCGCCGGGCGAGCGGTCGTCGTAGCGCGGCTCGTTGAAGAGCTCGTAGGCGAAGGGGCGCGCGCCGTGCGCCCGGAGCTCCTCCGCGCCCGTGCGCCAGAACGTGCGCCAGACGTCGCGGCCCTCGTCCGTGACGAGGCTGTAGCTGATGAAGTGGCAGGGGCCGTGCGGATCGTCCACGAACGCGCGCGCCGGCGGGCCGCGGCGCTTGTCGAAGGGCAGCCCGCCGTGCGACCAGACCGCGGCGGAGAGGTCCAGGATACACGGCAGACCGCTTTGCCAGAAGTTCGTGGCGAAGTCCCAGTCGATCAGACGGTCGGCGCGCTTGAAGCCGGGCTCGGGGCGGTACTTGCGCATCCACGACGTGGAGACCTCGCCGCCGGCGGCGTCGAAGCCGATGCGCTGGAGGTAGTCGCGGGTCGGAGGAGACTCGTAGATCCACGCGTCCTCCGGCGCGTAGCCGGGGCCGGGCCGGAGGCATGACTTGTCGGAAAACGCCAGATAGTAGATTGTGCCGAGCAGAAAGCGCGGTTTTCCGCCGACGAGGAAGTTGCCGTCCGGTCCGATTTCGAAACGGGCCCCCTCGGGCATTCGGAGCGCGGGCTCGAGGTCCGCGACGTTCGGAAAGAGCGGCTTCGCCTCCGGGGCGGCGAGCGCGATTCCGGCGGAGCAGCACAGGGCGGCGCAGAGGGCGTTGCGGGTCTTCATGCCTCCGATTATCCCAAAACGGCTCCATCGGCGCAAGCCCGCGATGCGGAGGGGCGGGGGAGGAGGCTTGCGATTTCGCTCCCGATGTTCTATACTTCGCGCCAACCCCCGGAGACCTCCGCCATGTACCTTCGTCGCCCCCTCCTTCTCCTCGCAGGGCTCGCCGTCCTCGCCGGCGCCGAGCCCGTTCCGCCGCCCTCCGCCTCGGTGAAGCTCGCTCCCGTTCCTCTCCGGCGGCCGAAGCCCGTTCCGGTCCGTTTCGATGCCGCGCAACCCGCGGACCCCGCCCCCGCCGCGAAGCCGGCGCCGAAGAAGCACCGCCCGGGCCGGGCCGCGCCGAAGAAGGCGGCGCCCGCCGAACGGGGTTCGCTCCCCGTGGCGGTGCGGCTCGTCGACGGCAGCATGCTCCGCGGCACGCTGCGCGCGGAGCCGCTGCCCGCGAAATCCCGCGCGCTCGGCGCCGTGACGATCGATCTGGCGAAGGTCGAGCGCCTGGCGGTCGGGACGCGCCACGGGATGCTCCGCGTCCACTTCCGCAACGGCGACCGGGCGACCGTCCGCCCCGGCGTCGAGGACTTCTCCCTCGACACCCTCCTCGGCCGCGTGAAGCTCCCCCTCTCCAAGGTCCGGTCGATTACATTCAACCCTTCAACCCCTTCAACCTCTTCAACCGTTTCAACCCTTCTCTACCACTGCACCTTCGACTCCCCCCAGTCGATCGCCCATCCCGCCGCCGGTCCCGCCGGCCGCTTCCTCGGCGGCTCCTTCGTTCCGGGCAAAGCGGGCCGCGCGCTGCGCACGTTCGCGGATGAACCCGCAGCCGAGGTCGATTTCAAACCCGGCATCCTCGGGTCCCGTGGCACGATCGAGTTCTGGGCGAAGCGGGAGCAACCGGATGCATCAGCCTTCCGTGATGGAAACCTTCGTTTCTTCGGCCTTTGGCTCCACGAAAAGGGCGAGACTCCGCAGTGGTGCTCCACCCACTTCCAGTTCACGTCCAACGATGGCATGGGCATGAGCGGTCTGTGCGGCATGGTCAACCACTGCTCGTGGGCGACGAATCCTTCCTTTGGCGGCAATCCCTATGGCGTCATCCGGGATAATCTCTGGGGTTGGCACCACTATGCGGTTGCATGGGATGCCGAGGGGCTACCCGGGACGAAGGCCCCCGACGGCGGCCCGGCCGTCGTGGCGGTGTTCCTCGACGGAAAGGCTGTTTCGACGCAAGGACGCCAGACCGTTTCGTTCGGAGCCAAGCACCTCAAGTCCATTCCCGGCCGTTTCGCAAAGCTCGCCTTTCCCACGCCTTCAAACGGCTGGGGTTCCTCCGGCGGACACGTTCCCTTTCTCATCGACGAATTCAAGATCTGGTCCGTTCCGAAGACGGAATTCACTCGATGATCGTTACGCCACTCCCCTATGGACGAATGGGCAACCGGCTTCTGCTCGCCGCGCATTTCCTCGCCCACGTCGAGAAGCACGGCGGGACCTACTGGCACCTCGCTTTCTGGCCCTACAACCGCTATTTCGAAGGCACGCGGGGGAAGCCCTTCCTGCATTACGTCTCGTCGAAGGGGCCGCGCGTAGAAGGGGCCGCGAAACGGCGGTTTCCGGTCTCGTTCTGGTTCGAGCTTTTCGGCCTCGACCGCGGCGGCGGGGACGTCCACATGGACGAGGAGCCCTTTCTCGACCGGGAGAGGCGAACCCGCGTCCTCTTCTGCGGGGCCTGGGCGTTCCGCGACCGCGAGGCGACGCGCAAGCACGCCGATGCGATTCGCCGCTTCTTCCATCCCGTGGCAAAATGGCGCGAACCCGCCGAGGCGTGCGTCGCCGCCGCGCGCGAGGGCGCGGACCGTCTCGTCGCCGTCCACATGCGCCTCACGGACTACGCGAAGTTCAACGGCGGCGCGTGGTTCTACGCCCCCGCCGACTACCGCCGCTGGATGGAACAGACCGCCGCGCTCCGCCCCGGCCGTACGCGGTTCCTGCTCTTTTCGGACGCGATGCCGCACGCCGAGACCTTCAAAGGCCTCGACTGGCGACGCGGTCCCGGCCATCCGGTCTCCGACATGACCGCGATGTCGCTCTGCGACGCCATCCTCGGCCCTCCCAGCACATTCTCCCAGTGGGCTTCTTTCATGGGCCACGTCCCGCGCCTTCAGATCAAGTCCCGCGACCAGGTCGTGCGTGCCGAGGATTTCGCC
>CAMOEO010000239.1 GCA_946612175.1 uncultured Verrucomicrobiota bacterium | reverse complement strand
CGACGGCATCTTCGACCTTTCGTCGGACACGGCGACGGCCTCCCACACCTACACGACGCCCGGCACCTTCACCGTCTCGGTGCGCGCCGAGGACGAAAACGGCGGCGTCGCGACCTTCACCCGGACGGACTACGTGCATTGCGTTCCGCGCGACCTCTACGCCTCGCCCGGCAACGCCGATGCCGCCTGGCCCTACGCCACGCCGGCGACCGCCGCCGCCACGCTCGCGGACGCCGTCGCCGCCGCCGGCGACGGGAGCGTCGTCCATGTCCTGCCCGGAACCTACTCCCTCTCCTCCACGGTGCGCGTCTCCTCCGGCATCACGCTCTCCGGGACCACCGGAAACCCCGAGGACGCGGTCGTGGACGGGCGGAACCTCGTCCGCGGGTTCATCCTCGACGATCCCGGTGCGCGACTCGAGAACCTGGCCGTCCAGAACTGCAAGGTGGCTACGGAAGGGGATGCGCAGGGCGGCTTGGTCGCCATCTACGCTGGCGGCGGGACCGTCTCCAACTGCGTCCTCCGCGGCGGCTCCGCGAATTCCTACTGGGCCTCGGCGGGCGGCGTGGACGTCCGTTCGCCGCACGGGCTCGTCACGCACTGCGTCGTCACGAACTGCAACATCGCCAGCAGCAACGAGGGCTTCGGCTGCGCGGCCGTGATGCTCCGCTCGGGCGGACGGATGGAGAACAGTCTCGTCGCCCACAACCATGCAACATACGCGCGGGCCGCCGTGGGCTTCTACGGCAGCATCGGCGGCTCCGTCGCGAACTGCACGATCGTCGACAACTCGTCCCCGATCCTCGCCGGCATCGAGCTATCCTCGGTCGGCTTCGCCACCAACTGCGTCCTCGCCGAGAACTTCGCCACGCAGGGCGGAACGGAGATCCTCGACGACGGCGCCGTCACGAACAAGGTCCCCGTCTTGCGTCCCGTCTCCGGAACGGCCGCGAGCGCGGTCGCCTGCGCGACGGACCGCGACACCCCGGTCAACGCGACCTGCTTCGTCGGGACGCCCGAGACGTTCTTCCGGAACTATGCCGGCGGGGACTTCCGCCCGAGCAACGGTTCGATTCTGATCGACCATGGTGCCGATCTCGCGAGCTACCCGGCCTGCGACCTCACCGGACGCCAGAAGCGCAAGATCGGATCCCACGTCGACATCGGCTGCTACGAAGGCAACGCCGCCTCCACGGTCCTCATCGTGAAATGACGCCCGTCCTTTCCGCCGACTTCCCCGGCGGCAACGTCCGCGTCCTCGGCTTCGAGGGCGACACCGTCCGCCTCGCGCCCGATTTGCGCGAGACGCAGCGCTTCTGGTTCTTCTGGCGCTTCCGTGCCACGTTCCCGGCCGCGGGAACGTGGCGCTTCGAGTTCCCGGACGGCAACTGCGTCGGGACGCGCGGCCCCGCCGTGCGCCGCGCGGGCGAGCGCGCCTGGCGCTGGCTCTCCGGCGACGCGCTCCACGAGTCCGACCGCGTCTTCGAGTGGACGTCCGCCGGGCCGGAGACGGTCGAGTTCTGCCAGTGCATCCCGTACCAGGGCGCCGACTTCGCCGCGTTCGCCGCGTCCTTCGCGGGCGACCCGCGCGTCACCGTCTCCGAACTCTGCCGCTCGCGCGCCGGGCGCTCCGTCCCGCTGCTGCGCCTGCGCGAAGGCGAGCCGGCGCAGGCGGTGCTCTTCTCCTGCCGGCACCACGCGCAGGAGTCGATGGCGTCCTTCGCGCTCGAGGGGCTGCTCCGCGCGCTCGCGTCGGACGAGCCGTGGGCGGCGGCGTTCCGCCGCTCGTTCGAAATCCTGGCGGTGCCGTTCGTCGACCGGGACGGCGTCGAAGACGGCACGCAGGGCAAGTTCCGCCTCCCGCACGACCACAACCGCGACTACGGCGCGGCGGGCGGGCACCTCTACCCCGAGTGCGCGGCGCTCGAACGGATCCTCGACGAGCGGCGTCCCGCCGCCGTGCTCGACCTGCACTGCCCCTACATCCGCGGCGGGGAGACGAACGAACATGCCTACCTCGTCGGCATCCAGGCGGAGCGCCTGCGGCCCGCGCAGGCCGCCTTCGGCGCGCTGCTCGAGAGGCACTGCCCGCCCGAGGCGCCCTACTTCGCCGCGGACACGCTCCCCTTCGGCGCGCTGTGGAACCAGCCGACCGACTTCTCCGGCGGCTGCGGCATGGGCTTCTCGCGCTGGGCGGCGACGAAGCCCTGGCCGCGCCTCGCGAGCGGCCTCGAAATCCCCTTCGCCAACTTCCGCGAGAAGACCCAGACGCCGGATACGGTCCGGGCCTTCGGCCGTGGCATCGCCGCAGCCCTCGCCGAGTATTTTCTCCCGCCTGCGAGGGGGTACGGCGACTCCCGCGAGGCCGACTGCTGCGATTCGGTTCAACCGCGCTAGCGCGCGCGAAGACCGCGGCGGAATGCGGCCGGGGAGACCCCGAACATGCGGCGGAACAGGCGCCCGAAATACGACGGGTTGGGGAGGCCCGCCCGCGCACCGCATTCGGCGACGGGAAGCTCCGTGGTGGCGAGAAGCTCGCGCGCGGTCTCGAGCCGGAACGAATGGACGAACCCGACGGGCGTCGAGCCATAGACGCGGCGGAACGCCCGCGCGGCATGTTCGTAGCCGCAGCCGGCGCGGCGTAGCGCCTCGCGGATGGAGTCCGTCGGGCCGGCGTGCAGCGCAAAGGACTCCAGTTCCCGCCGGACGCGGCTCGCGACCGACGGAAGGGACCGCCGGTCCCGGTCGGCCGACTCCTCCCGCTCCGGCAGAATCAGTTCGGCCAGCAGTTCCAGCAGCGCCGTGCGGCGCAGGGCGCGCTCGCGCGGGCCGGCGCCGGGCTCCAGCACCTCGATGCGGCCGTGGAGCGCGGCGGCGCGGCGGGGCGAGGGGACGGCGCCGCGCAGGATTCCCGCAGGCATCCATGACGGGGCCGGACGCACGTTGGAGGCGACGGGACGCCCCGGTTCGTAGGTCATGAACGGAACCGGCGCGGGAAGCAGGTCGGGCTCCCACGAGAAATGCACCCACCGCCGCCGCCCGGACGGCCCGCGCAGCCGCGTGGCGTGCCACCGCATCGGCGGAACCACAAGCCAGCTCCCGGGCGGGCAGTCGAACCGCTCTCCCTCGATCTCGACCGAGAACGTTCCCTCCTCGAAGAGGACCAGCTCGTGGTCGTAGATCACGCGCCTCGGTTCGACCCAGCCTACGGGATGCGCGGCCGAGCCGGCGAGCCGGACGGAGGGGCAGATTCGATCGAACCAGAAGTCCATGGCGGTGGATTCTACATCGGCCGGCGGACGGATTCAAGTCATTTTCGTGCGAGTCAGGACGCGCAAAAGTGCGATGGAACGGGAGAGCGTCCGATGGTAGAATGACCGGCATCTTCAAAAGCGTGCGATTCCGTTTCCGGAATCCGCCGTCCCGTCCCCATCCGAACCCCACCGCCATGAAAGCAACCGCACTCGTCTGCACGCAGGATCAGCGCTTCGCCCTGCAGCCCGTCTCCCTGCCCGATCCCGGGCCCGGGGAAGTCTCCATCCGCACCCTCTTCTCCGGCGTGAGCGTCGGAACCGAGTTCGCGCTCGTCCGCAACAAGATCTCCTGGGGCCCGTTCCCGATCGCCACGGGCTACATGGGAGCCGGCGTGGTCGAAAGGGTGGGGGAGGGCGTCTCCGGCTTCGCGCCGGGCGACACGGTCTACTACCGCGGCAGCAAGAACATGGCGCTCGATGACGGGACGGCGGTGTCGGCCGTCTCGGGCGTGCACTGCACGCACGCGGTGACGGCCGTCGGCGGCACCCACGGCATCGCGAAGGTGCCGGACGGCGTCGATCCGGCCGTGGCCGCGACGTTCGTGATGCCGGCCGTGGCGCTGCACGGCGTCGACAAGTCCGGCGCCCGCGTCGGCCAGGTCGCGCTCGTCCACGGCTGCGGCCCGATCGGGCTCGGCGTCGTGGCGATGCTCGCCCAGCGCGGCTGCGTCGTCGTCGCGGCCGACCTCGACGAGGCGCGCCTCGCGATGGCCCGCTCGTTCGGCGCGGCGGCGACGCTCGCCGGCGGCGAGGGGCTCGCGGACCGCGCGCGGCCGTTCTTCCCCGAGGGCGCCGAGGGGTTCGACCTCGTCTTCGAATGCACGGGCCTCTGGCCGTGCGTCCGCCCGGCGATGGAGCTGTGCCGCGTCCACGGGACGTTCGTGTGGCAGGGCAACTACGGCGCCGCGCCGTATCCGTTCGAGTTTCTCGTCCCCCACAACCGGCAGCTGGAGATGAAGTTCCCGTGCGACGACGGCTACGCGCCGTGCCGCGCCGCCGTGCTCCGCCAGATCGCCGCCGGGCTCCTGCCGTGGGAGCGCGCGATCTCCCACCGCCTGGCCGCCGCCGAGGCCCCGGACTTCTTCGACCGCGTCAACCGCGGCGCCGTCTCCGGCCTTGTCTCCGCCGTCGTCGACTGGAGGGCCGCGGAATGAAGGCGCTCGTCGTCGTCCGGCCCGGCCGGCTTGAACTGCGCGACGTCCCGCGTCCCGTCCCCGGACCGCGCGAGGCGCTCGTCAAGATCGACGCGTGCGGCATCTGCGGCACGACCGACCGCGAGCTCGTCGCGGGAACGCAGCCCTACCACAACGAGTATCCCGCCATCCTCGGCCACGAATCGACCGGCGTCGTCGTCGAGGTCGGCCCCGAGTGCCGCAAGTTCAAGGTCGGCGACCGCGTGACGCGCCCGGCCGCGATCATCGCCGGCGACCATCGCGACGGCCTCGCGAGCTGCTGGGGCGGCTTCGCCGAATACGGGCTCGTCCGCGATCCCGCGCCCGGGGCCGTCCCGGACTACCAGGAGGAGCGCGAGCTCGTCGTCGATCCCCGGCTCTGCCCGGAGCAGGCCGTGCTGGCGATCTCGCTGGCCGAAACGGCCAGCTGGACCTGGCAGCTGCCGCCGCTCGGCGGCCGCTCGGTCGTCGTGTCGGGCACCGGCTGCGCCGGCATGACCATCGCCGCCTGGTGCAAGATGGCCGGCGCGCGCGTGATGGTGCTCGGC
>CAMOEO010000238.1 GCA_946612175.1 uncultured Verrucomicrobiota bacterium | reverse complement strand
GTGTACAGCTCCACCCCCGAGAACGCCGCCGCCGCGCGGATCATCCCCAGCAGGATGCCCTTCTCCGCCTCGTCGATAAGGAACCGCTTCCCCCCGATCCGGCTCACCACATGGTAGAACCCCTCGCCCTCGACCTTCACCCTCGGCCGCCTCATGCTCCGCCTCCTTTCCCGCCCAATCCGCGCCCCTCCGAGCACGAACCATTGCGATCTTTTGCGCGCAAATCTGTACGCTCTTGCGCGCGCATCGCCCTTCTGCTCATTTTGTTCGTCATGCGGTCCACTCTACCACACCCGCCTCGCCCTTGCAAGCACTTTTTAAGGGGACAGACCCCTTAAAATGTACCCCCGGGCTCTTCGCGTACACGCGGCCTCTTAGCGCAACAGGTAGTCGGCGCGGAGGCGCTGGATCTCGAACACGAAGTCGTGCCAGGCGGGGAGCGCGGTCGCCGCGAGTTCGTCGACCGTCGCGTCGTCCATGTCCGCCGAAACCCGTGCCGCCGCCGCGTCCAGCTTCTCCACGAGCGGCGCCAGGACGCTCTCGTAGAACGCCGGGTCGCCGACCTCGGCGTTGCGCCAGATGCCGCACGCGCCCGTCGGTCCCTTCTCGGCCTCGTACGACCGGCGCGCGGCGGCGAGGACGGGACGCAGGATGCGGCGGCGGTCGGCGTCCGTGAGCGCGAAGGCGAGGCGCCCCCACGAGGAGCGCCCGTGAATCGTCTTGAGCCCGTTCCACGAGCAGTTGCCCTTGCGTCCCCAGAACATCGGCTCGAAGTCCCAGACCGAATCCGCCGTCGGGACGCGCGTCGCCCAGGTCGTCCACGGGAACGCCCAGTAGAGGACGACGGACTCCGCCGTGAAGGCGACCTCCTCGCGGCAGTTCGCGCGGTCGGCCGGGTCGATCTCGCGGTGGCCCGGCTGGCTGTAGACGGGGTTGTAGATCGTGAGCCCGCCCGGCTGGAAGGAATGCAGGATGCCGTGGTAGGGCGTGTTCGGCCCCGGCGCGAGATAGCCTTCGAGCGAGCCCGCCGACGCGAGGCCCAGAGCGATCTCGGGCGCCTTCTCGTCGAAGACTTCGAGCCGGAAGTGCAGGCCCCACTCGTCCGCCAGCGCCTGCCATTCGGGGACGCGGGCGTAGCCGCCGTTCGCGCCGGCGTCCACCGCGCCGCGCTGCGTCGCGACGTCCGTCCAGAGGCACGAGGCGTCGCCGCCGTAGCTGCGGTCGAGCTTCTCCGTGCCGGGCTTCGCGACGGCCGCGGCGGCGTCCCAGCCGCCGAGGCCGAGGACGGGCACGGGGCTGAAGCGGACGACGTAGGTCTTGTCGGGCTTCGGCGTGAAGACGGTGTCGAGGTAGGCCGCGACGCCGCGGACCGTCGCCTCGTCATTCGCGCACATCGCGAACGAGCCGAGCCGCTCGAGGCGCTCCTTGCGCTTCTTCGGGTCGATCCCTTCGCCGAACGCCCGGTCCGCCTCCGCGAGCGCCGCCGCGACCGCCGCCGCGTCCTTCGCGCCGCAGACGGCCTTCGCGAGGCGGAGCAGGTAGACGTCCTCCGGCTTGTACGCGCAGCGCGCGTCGCCCTTCGCGGCCGTCGCGAGGCCGAGGTCGCAGAACGCGGCGACCGTCTCCGCGTCGCCGGTCTCGAGCCAGGCCGGGATCGCGTACTGCACGACCTTGAAGGACCACAGGCGGTTCGTGCTGGCGCCGTCCGCCACGCGCGCCAGTTCGTACTCGCGGCGCAGGCGCGCCCAGTTGGCGTCGTACGCGACGCGCAGCCCCGCGCCGTGGCCGAGCCACTCGTCCGCGGCCGCCGCCGCGCCGAGGACGCGCACCGCCTCCTCCGCGTGCCGGTCGGCGGCTTCGGGGGCGTTGTCCAGCAGGAACCTCCACGCGTCGAGGAATCGCGCGCGGTCGTTCGCCGCCGCGGCGTCCGCGAGCCCCTCCTCGGCGAGCGCGACGGCCTCCCGCGAATGCTCGGCGGAGCGCCCGAACAGCACCTTCGCGGCCTCGGTCTTGAAGCCGTTCGTCCGCAGGACGTCGATCTGCTCCTCGACGCGGTAGCGCTTGGCGTAGTAGTCCGCGAGCGCCTTCGGGTCGGCCGGCGCGGGCTCCTCCTCCGCGGGCGGGTAGGGCTTGCGCTCGACGCCGGGCCGCTTCGCGGCGGCGATCGTGAGGTCCGCCTTGTCTCCCAGCGCGGCGCGCAGCCGCTCGATGAAGCCGACCATCTCGCCACGGGCGGCGTTGAGGTCGCCCGTCTTCGCGTCGAAGCGCGCGAGCAGCACCTTCGCCTTGCCGGCGAGGTAGCGCAGCTCGATGTCGCCGGACTTCTCCGCCTCTCGCGCGAGCGCCATCAGGAGCGTCGCGTAGCGGATGTCGTCGACGCCCTCGCGGAAGCCCTCCCACTGCAGCGTGTCGATGACGCCGTCCGCCGTGCCGTAGGCGTAGACCATCGGCTTGTAGGTCTCGGAGTCGTCGTTCCAGGGGCCGAGGTGGTGGGCGTAGTTGCAGAGGGCGGAATAGCCGCTGAGCCAGGCGCCGAGGCCGTTCTGGCGGCGGCTCAGCTCCGGGTCCTCCGCGCCGACGTGCTGGTCGGCGTACCACGCGCTGTAGGTCCCCGTGCCGATCTTGTTCCAGACGTTCGGCGCGGTGGGGTCGGTCGGCTTGCGGGAGGCGTTGTGCCAGTTCCAGCGGTAGCCGGCGAGGTCGAAGATGTGGTCGTGCGAGGCGATGATGAACTTCAGGCCCGCGGCCTGGTAGGCGTCGAAGATCGCCCGGTTGTCGGGGAAGAACGACGTCCCCGGCTCGTCGCCGTAGCCGCCGTAGACGTCGTGGTGGCCGTAGGTGCGGTCGTAGTAGTCGGCGATGCGCTCCGCGCGCGTCCGGGACGCCGCGGCGTCGCGCTCCTTCCAGACGAAGTCGACGCCGCCGACGAAGACGTCCGTCCGCATCCCGACCTTCTTCATGACGGCGATCGTGCGCTCGGCCTCGGCCGAGGCCGTCGCGCCCGGGATCCACTTCATGTCCTGGCCGTGCGCGACGGCGTCCGCGAGGATCGCCTCCATCTGCCGCCACATCAGCTCCTCGTCGCCGCCGTTGAGCGCGAGGATCTGTCCGCGGTTGATGTAGTCGTAGAAGCAGACGCGGAAGTCCATCCCGGGATCGGCGTAGGCCATCGGCCTCGGGAGCTCGAAGTCGAGGACCCGGATGGCGACGGGGACGGAGAACGACCCGAACCCGATCTCGCCGCGGTAGGTTCCGGCGGGCGTGCCGGGCGCGACGTGCGCCGTGAGGAAGAACTGCTTGCTGACGCCCTTCTCCAGCGAGACGGGCCGGATCGTCTTCGCGTCGGCGAAGCCGGGGCGCATCGACGGGAAGGCGGTCGTCGGGACAAAATGGTCGTAGTAGCGTCCGTTCAGGAGCCGCGGCGGATTGAGCCACCACTCGGACGTCGTCCCGTCCGGCGCCGTGATGCGGGCATAGTTCGCCTCCTTCGCCGTGTCGACGCGGACGAGGTCCTCGTCGTGCAGGAGGAGCTCGGGGCAGAACTTGAAGCCCGTGTCGGCGAAGTAGCTGAACCACCCGTTCCTGTTCTGGTACCAGACCTTGACGACCGTGAGGTCCAGCGCGTCCGCAGGGAAGACGTCACCCTTTTCGTTCACGAACCGCCCGACGACGGGCTGCACCTTTCCGAGGTCCTCGTCGGCGCGGACGACGAACGAGCCGGGCTCGTATTCGCCGCGGGCGGCGACGATGCGGACCGTGCCGCCGCGCTCGCCGTCGGCGGGGATCGCGTCCGGCAGGCGCTGGACATTGCTCATCGCCGGCACGGCCCACCACGTCGCGCCGGCCGTGAACTTCCGGAACACCTCGCGATAGCCGGGCTTGAGCATGTCGTCGCCGCCGCACACCGCCACGCGGTCGCCGCCGTTGGCGAGGATGAGCCTCAGCTCGGCCTCCAGCCGCTCGGGCGTCTTCGCCTCGAGCGGCATGCCGGGGGTCGCGTTCAGGCCGACGAACGGCATGCCGACCGAGCCCGGACGGCGCTCGGCGGACACGATCCTCCGCGTGTAGTCGGCGATCTTCTCCTCCGGCCACGGGAAGTACCACGCCGCGGTCTCCTGCACGTAGTCGGCCGTCAGGTCCCTGCCGTAGAGCGGATCGGGCAGGAAGACGGGATACAGGTGGATCGCGACCCGGATGCCGGGCCGGATCCGCTTCGCCTCGGCGACCAGCGCGTTGACGTAGCCGACGAGCCCCTCGCGGAAGAACCGGTCGCGGTTCGCCTCGTTCTCCTCGAGCCCGTGTTCCTTCAGCCACGCCGCCAGGCGCGCCTTGCAGCCGTCGCACTCGCACGAGCGCAGGTTCGTGTAGCCGATGTAGTCGAAGGCGATGCCGTCCGCCTCCGGATTCTCCGCGAGCGTTTTCGCGAGCGCCGCGAACGACGCCGCGCAATCCGTGTCGCCGAGGAAGCACGGAATCGACTCGGGGCATAGGTCCCCGGCCGCCACCGGCTCGCCGCCATACTGGCACTTCGCCGCGGCGCGCCGCTCGTTCACGACCCTGTCCAGCTCCGGCCCCGATGGCGTCCGCCCGCGCAGATCCGCCCCGGACAAGTGGTCGAAGCGCTTCTGCTGCTCCGGTGTCAGGACCTGCGGGCCGTTGCCGTGCGGACCGAACGCGCAATACGCGCGAAGGCCGTGCTTCCGGGCCGCGGCCAGTCCCTCCACGCCTTTGTAGAAGACGTCCGTGACGCCGATCCCGGCATAGGCGCGGGCCGTCTCCTCGTCCGTCACGCAGCCCCATGAAAACACCGTCTTGAACCGATCCGCCGCATCCGGCGCACGCCGGGCCTCGCCGGCCCGGCACGGAAGCGCCGCGCCCATGGAAAGCGCCGCAGCGACCGCGGCGGAAAGGAAGATTGTCCGTTTCATGCGCATCATTCTACTATCCGGCTCCTTGCCGGGCAACGGTACGAAAGTGTAGTCCGATGCTTCGCAACGGACGTTTTCGTCTTGCCTCCCGGCGTGGACGACATCCTACACCAACCCCCTT
>CAMOEO010000237.1 GCA_946612175.1 uncultured Verrucomicrobiota bacterium | reverse complement strand
TAAAAGTTCTCCGTCGCGATTTGGGTAACAGGAATTATGGCGCAACGCGCAGGCGGAAAAATCGATTGAGTTTCGGGGGCGGATGGGGTATACTCCGCGCCCTTTCCGTCCCGCTCCGGTTGCCGCGCGTCCGGGGCGGGGAGCCGGCCGGGGCGGCGGGTGCCGCCCGGAAGGCCGCGATCGCGAACCAACCCAACAAAACGCCGGAACCCAGCAAATGCTCAAGAAAACCGAGAAGAACACGGAGAAGCTCAAGGAGCTCGACTCCCTGCTCACCGACTCCCTCAACCAGGCCCAGGAGAACCGCATCGTCAAGGGCATGGTTCTCGAAGTCCGCCCCACCGAGGTCCTCGTCGACGTCGGCGGCAAGTCCGAGGGCGCGATCCCCGCGTCCGAGTTCGAGGACATCTCGACGGTCAAGGCCGGCGACGAGGTCGACGTGCTCATCATCCAGAGCGAGAACGACGACGGCATGGTCGTCCTCTCCAAGAAGCTCGCGGACGAGAAGATCAAGTGGGAGGCCGTGTTCCAGCGCTACCAGGAGGGGTCCGTCGTGAAGGGCCTCGTCAAGAGCAAGGTGCGCGGCGGCCTCATCGTGGACGTCGACGGCGTGGAGGCCTTCCTCCCCGGCTCCCAGATCGACATCACGCCCGTGCACGAGCCCGACGGCTTCGTCGGCAACGAGTACGACTTCAAGCTCATCAAGATCGTCCCCGAGCGCCACAACATCATCCTCTCCCGCCGCGAGCTCCTGGAGGAGCAGCTGGCCGTCAAGCGCCGCGAGCTGCTCGACACGCTCGTCATCGGCGAGCGCCGCAAGGGCAAGGTCAAGAACATCACCGACTTCGGCGTGTTCGTGGACCTCGACGGCATCGACGGCCTGCTCCACATCACCGACCTCTCGTGGGGCCGCGTCCGCCACCCGACCGACGTCGTGCAGCAGGGCCAGGAGCTCGAGGTCGTCATCCTCGACGTGGACCGCGAGCGCGGCCGCGTCTCGCTCGGCCTCAAGCAGGCCCAGGAGAACCCCTGGGACGCGATCGAGGTCCGCTACCCGGTCAACGCCCGCCTCCGCGGCAAGGTCGTCAACCTCGTCCCCTACGGCGCCTTCGTCGAGCTCGAGCCCGGCATCGAGGGCCTCGTCCACGTCTCCGAGTTCTCCTGGACGCGCCACGTCGCGCGCGCCAGCGACATGCTCAAGGTCGGCGACGAGGTCGACGTGGTCGTCCTCTCGATCGACAAGGAGAACCAGAAGATCGCCCTCGGCATCCGCCAGACGGAGGAGAACCCCTGGGACAGCGTCGGCGAGCGCTATCCGGTCGGCACCCGCGTCAAGGGCAAGGTCCGCAACTTCACGAGCTACGGCGCCTTCGTCCAGCTGGAGGACGGCATCGACGGCATGATCCACGTCTCCGACATGAGCTGGACGCGCAAGATCAACCACCCGACGGAGGTCCTGCAGAAGGGCCAGGACGTCGAGGCGGTGGTCCTCGAGGTCGATGCGGCCAACCAGCGCATCTCCCTCGGCCTCAAGCAGGCCCAGGAGGACCCCTGGACGAGCATCACCTCGCACTACCAGGTCGGCCAGAAGGTCAAGGGCAAGGTCTCCAAGATCGCGTCCTTCGGCGCCTTCGTCGAGCTGGAGGGCGGCGTGGACGGCCTCGTGCACATCTCGCAGATCAGCGAGGAGCGCGTCGAGAAGGTCAAGGACGCCCTCCACATCGGCCAGGAGGTCGAGGCCCGCATCGTCCGCATCGACCGCGAGGAGCGCCGCATCGGCCTCTCGCTGCGCGAGCAGAACGACGCCGAGGCGGACTTCCCGATGCCCGAGGAGTACAAGGGCGACCAGACCCTCAAGGCCGGCCAGAACATCGTCGGCCTCGCCTCCGCCTTCGACGAGGCGTTCGGCGGCGAGGAGTGGACGCCCGACGCTCCCGCCGAGGAGGAGAAGAAGGACGGCGAGGACAAGTAGTCCCCGCCCCCTTCCTTCCGACGCCCCGCGCCGCCCGGTCCCCCGGGCGGCGCGTTCCGTTTTTCCGAACCCCCGGCCCTCCGCGCGCGTTTCTACGGCAAAGGCAGACCCTCCATGAACGCATCCCTTCCCCCCGCGGTCCGCGCGACCGCGCTCCGCAAGTCCTTCGGCTCCGGCGACGCCCGCGCCGAGGTCCTCCGCGGGCTCGACCTGACGCTCGCCCCCGGCGCCTTCGAGGCCGTCATGGGCGCGAGCGGCTCCGGCAAGTCGACGCTCCTGCACCTCCTCGCCGGCCTGCTCGCCCCCGACTCCGGCCGCGTCGAGGTCGGCGGGACGGACGTCACCGCGATGTCCGACGCCGCCGCCACGCGCTTCCGCCGCCGCCACGTCGGCGTCGTCTTCCAGAGCTTCAACCTCGTCGAGACGCTCGACGTCGCGGAGAACGTCGCCCTCCCCGTCCGCCTCGACCGCGGCCGCCCGGACGCCGCTCGCCTCGCCGCGCTGCTCGCCCGCCTCGGCCTCGCCGGAAAGGAGCGGCGGCGCCCCTCGGAGCTCTCCGGCGGCGAGCGCCAGCGCGTCGCCGTCGCCCGCGCGCTCTTCGCGCAGCCCGACGTCGTCCTCGCGGACGAGCCCACCGGCAACCTCGACATCTCCGCCGCGCGCGGCATCTGCGCGCTCCTGCGCGAACTGCACGCGGCGGAGAGAAGCGCGATCCTGCTCGTCACGCACGACCCCGTCGTCGCCGCCGCCGCGGACCGCGTCCACTTCCTGCGCGACGGCGTCGTCGCCGCCTCGTTCGACACCGGGCACGACCCCGCCGCGATCTCCGCGCGCTACCTGGAGTTCCACCGATGACCGGCACGCTGCTCGTCCGCGGCCTTGCGCGCGGGAAGGCGCGCTTCGCGTGCGCCGCGCTCGGCGTCGCCGCCGCCGCGGGCGCCGTGGTCTTCGTCTTCTCGCTCGCGGCGACCAACGCCGCGCAGGCGCCCTCCCTCGCACGCAGGGCCGCCGCGCCCTGGGCCGCCTGGCGGTTCGAGGGCATGCCCGGCCCGTTCGGCATGTCCTCCGCGCGCGCACCGGAGAAGAATTCTCACGCAGAGGCCGCAGAGGCCAAATCTCACGCGGAGTCCGCAGAGGCCAAATCTCACGCGGAGTCCGCAGAAGGCGCAGTGGCTCCGCGCCGGAACGGCGCGCCGTCTGTCCCGTCGAAGGCCAGGTCCGGCGCCGAGGCGCCGGACCTGGCCCTCGACCTGGTTTCCCTTACGTTGGACTATCGCCCCGGCGGGCGGGTGCTGCAGGGGCCGCCGATGCGGGCGGTGCTCGCGGCGGCGCCGGCGGAGAACCCCTGGGGATGCACGCGCCTCGCGGAGGGCCGCTGGACGGACGACGCCACGCCGGACGCGGAGGTCGTCTGCACGCGCGGGACGCTTCGGCGCTTCGGCCGCGGCGAACCGCCGCCGCTCGGCGAGCGGCTCAAGTTCGTCGGCATGCAGGGCACGATGACCGCGACGCTCGTCGGCTACCTCGAGGACGCGAAGCTTCCGCCCGGCTGGCCCTCCGTCTTCGCGAACAAGGCCGCCTTCGCCGCCCTCGCCGCCGAGCGCCACGGCACGCTCCGGCTCTGGAGGGAGGCGCCGGCGGACGCCGGCGCCGACCTCCTCGGTCCGTCGTCCGAAATGGTCGTGAACGCGTTCACGGGCGACGAGAACCGCCGCATGGACTACGCGCGGCCGCTGCTGCTCGTCGCGGCGGCGCTCACCGCGCTCTCGCTGCTCGTCCATTCGCTGCTGCTCGCGGTCGAGGCGAACCGCCGCACGCTCGCGCTGCTGCGCACGGTCGGCCTTTCGCGCGGCGGGGTGGCGCGGCTCGTCGCGGCGGAGTCGCTGCTCGCGGTCGCCGTCGGGTGGGCGCTCGGCTGCGCCGCCGCGCTCGGCGCGCTCGCGCTCTACGTGCGCGCCGATCCGGTCGCGTTCCCGACCGGCCCCGCGGTCGCGTGGTGCACGGTCGGCGCGACGGCGGGGCTCGGCGCCGCGGTCGCGCTCGCGGCCGTCCTCTTCGCGCTGCGGCCCGCGCTCGCGGTGCGCCCGCTCGACGCGCTCGCGGAGCGCCCGCGCCGCCGCCGCCACGGCATGGCCGTCGCGTTCGCGCTCGGCTTCGGCGCGTTCGTCGCGGTCGAGGTCTGGGGCGCGTCGCTCATGCGCGGCTTCGTGCCGTCGCCCGAATGGCCCGACGCGATCGTCTCGCTCCTGCCGGCGGGCGTCGACCCGCTCGACCGCCCGAAGGTCGACGGCCTCCCCGGCGTGCGCCGCATCTCCGAGCTCTATCCGCTCCAGCTCGCGTTCGAGCCGGAGATCGAGATGCGGATGCCGGGCGGGCGCGGCGGTCCCGGGCCGGGCGGGCGCCGGCCGCTGCGCAACGCCCTCGTCCTCGGCGCCGAATGGCTGCCGCGCTTCCGCTTTCTCGAGGGGACGTGGGAGGAGGCCGACGCCGCGCTGCGCGACCCCTCGCGCCATGCGTGCGTCATCGCCGAGATGGTCTCCCGCGCGCACGGTCTGCACAAGGGCGACGCGCTGCGCGTCTCCTCCGGCGGCGGACGCGGCCCGAAGCGCGTTTCCGAGCTCGAGGTCGTCGGCGTGGTGGACCTCAACTGGCACATGGTCACGAGCCGCGGCCTCGTGCGCGGCCTCAACGGCGCGCCCGTGATGACCGACGGCCCGGCGTTCGTCTCGCTCGAGACCGCCAACTGGCTCGACCCGCGGCCGTTCCTCGCCTCCGTGAACCTCACGCACCTCTGGGTCGAGTACGAGCCCGCCTTCCTCGCGGAGAAGGGCGTCTTCCCGGCGGGGCGCGAGGTGGAGAAGGCGATCGCGGACGCGCTCGGCGACCCGGTCGAGGCGACCGTGCGGCTGCACGCGCGCGACGAGATCGCCGACGGCACCCTCGCGCACGGCAGCGACGTCATCGGACAGGCCGCGCGCGTGCCGTACGTCTTCCTGGCGATCCTCTCGATCGGGTTCGTGGCGATGCTCGTCGCGGACGCCGACGCCGCCCGGCGCGAGCTCGCCGTGCTGCGGGCCGTCGGCGCGACGCGCGG
>CAMOEO010000236.1 GCA_946612175.1 uncultured Verrucomicrobiota bacterium | reverse complement strand
GATCTTGTTCGCGGAGCCCGCGCCGCCGCGCAGCGCGCCGAGCAGGAGCATCGCGAGGGCGGGCGTCGAGGCGCCCGCCGCCGTGGCGACGGTGCGCAGCACGGACGACACCTCGCGGGCCGCCGCGAAATGCGACGGCGCGGCGGCGAGGTTCTGCTGCACGGAGCAGATGGCCAGCGAGAGGAACGCCCAGAAGCGCCAGCCCGGGCCGGAGGACGGCGCGGCCTTCGCCGCCGGCGAGCCGTCGCCCTTCGCGACGGCGAACAGGACGATCGCCGTGACGAGGAGCGCCATCCCGCAGCCGCGCGTCGCCGTCAGGCGGTCGCCGAAGAAGACGACGCCGCCGAGGAAGGAGAAGAGCTGGGCCGACTGCATGATGCCCCAGACCCGTCCGTTCGGCCCCTTCTGCATCCCGATCGCCATCGCCTGGAGGGCGCCGAAGTTGAGGGCGCCGCCGAGGGCGTAGGTGCCCAGCGTCGCGGCCAGGACGCGAATCGGGACGTGCGCCGGCGGCAGCAGCGTGGCGCTCAGCAGCAGCCCGATGGCGATGGACACCGCGGATGCGCCGAGCTGCACCATCCCGGTGTCGAGCCCGTCCTTGGGGGCGCGGCCGAGAATCGCGCCGGTCAGGCACCAGCTCGAGCCGACGGCGACGAGCGCCGGCACGCCGAAGGCCATGCCGGAATCGGAAAGGGAGGCGAGGAGGAGGAATTGGGGATCCATGTCTAGGGGGCGGGAGGACGCGTGAGGAGGTAGAAGGGAATCGTGTCGAGCGCGGCGAGGAGCACCTTGACGAGGTACTGCCCGAGCATGAGCGAGAAGAGCGCCGGGCGCATCGCCGCGTCGAAGAGCCAGCCCAGGCCGCAGCCGAACGCGAGGCCGACGAAGACCACGGTGTCCAGCAGCTGCGAGGACATCGTCGAGGCGTTGTTCCAGATCCAGCGGCGGCCCCGGCCGTCCGGGTGCCGCGCGAGGACGGCGTCGCGCAGGCGGTGGAAGACGAAGACGTCCCAGCTCTGGCTGATCGCGTACGCGACGAGGCTCGCGCCGACGAAGGCCCAGTTCTGGCCGAGGAGCGTGCGGTAGGCGCCCTGCACCTCGGGGCTGGCCGCCGGCAGCGCCTGCGTGAAGAGGAGCAGCGCGGCGGCGAGCAGCTGCGCGGCGAAGCCCCAGCGCACGATCGCGCGGGCCTCGCGCCGGCCCCAGACTTCGCCGACGACGTCCGTGACGAGGAACGTGATGGCGTAGCAGAACACGGCGCCGGGAAAGACGAGCGTGCCGCCGGGCATCGGGATGGCGGTCGCGACGACCTTCGCCGCGACGACGTTGGACAGGATCAGCGCGACGGCGAACAGCATGCCGAGCGCGAGGAGTCCCTCTTGTGTTTTTCTCATGGTCGTAGTTTTTTAAGGTTGGATGTTGCGACAACCCCCGCGAAGCGCGGGACATGGGGCCGGGCCGGCGCCCGCCGGCCCGGCCGGAAAGGGGCTAGGATCTGCCGGCCGCGGGATCCTCCTCCAGCAGGCGGCGTTTCGCGATGGCGGCCCAGCCGCCCCTGGCGGCGCCCCACGCGACGAACGGGTGGATGGCGATGCCGCCGCGCGGGCGGAAGAGCCCGCGGAGCTCGATGTACTTCGGGGCGAGCAGCGCGCGCAGGTCCTTGAGGACGACGTTGCAGACGTCCTCGTGGAAGTCGCCGTGGTTGCGGAACGAGAACAGGTACAGCTTCAGGGACTTGCTCTCGACGAGCCTCTTCGCGGGGACGTAGCGGATGACGAGCTCGCCGAAGTCGGGCTGGCCGGTGATCGGGCAGAGCGTGGTGAACTCGGGGCAGCGCAGCGTCACCATCGTGTCGAGGTCCGGATGGCGGTTCTCGAAGCTCTCGAGAAGGCGCGGGTCGTAGTCGGCCGGGTAGTCGGTCCGGGCGGAGCCGAGATGCGTCAGGTCTTCGCGGGTGCGGGGCTTCATG
The DNA here is from genome assembly GCA_946612175.1 of uncultured Verrucomicrobiota bacterium. Lineage (GTDB taxonomy): Bacteria > Verrucomicrobiota > Kiritimatiellia > RFP12 > UBA3636 > UBA3636. Next base: position 3,108 of record CAMOEO010000236.1, on the reverse strand, counting down.
GGGACGGGGCGGGGCTACTTGCGGGCGGCGCGGAGGTCGTCGCGGGCCTTGAGGAAGGTGGCGATGCGGTCGCGGTAGGCGCGGCCCAGGGGGTAGGAGCGGTCCTCGTAGGCGGCGCGGAAGTCCTCGAGGGCCTTCTTCTGCTTCGCGTTGAGGCGGGAGGGGATCTCGACGGAGACGCGGACGATGAGGTCGCCGGAGCCGCGGCCGTTGAGGAGCGGGGCGCCCTTGCCGCGGAGGCGGAAGAGCTTGCCGTCGGGGGTCCCGGGCGGGATGCGGATGCTGCCGGTGCCGAGCGGGGAGGGCACGTCGATGTCGCCGCCGAGCGCGGCGACGTCGGGCGGGACGGGGACCTCGACGAGCAGGTCGTCGTCCTGGCGCTCGAAGAGGTCGCTGCCGAGGACGTGGAGCACGACGTGCAGGTCGCCGGGGCGGCCGCCGCGCGCGCCGCCCTCGCCGTGGCCGGCGACGCGGAGGCGGGTGCCGGTCTCGACGCCGGGGGGGATGGTGAGCTGGATGGTGGCCTGGTCCTTGGCGCGTCCGGTGCCGGCGCAGGTGCGGCAGGGCGTCCGGACGATGGTGCCGGCGCCGCGGCAGACGGGGCAGGGCTGGCGCATCTGGAAGAAGGCCTGGCGGGTCGTGACGTAGCCGCTGCCGCCGCACTGCTTGCAGGTCTCGCGGTGCGTACCGGCGGCGGCGCCGGTGCCGTGGCAGTCGGGGCATTCGCGGTCCTGGGGGACCTTGATGGACTTGGAGGCGCCGAAGAGGGCCTCCTCGAACGTGATGCGCAGGTCGTACTGCAGGTCGCGGCCGTCGACGGGGCCGTTGGGGTCCTCCTCCTCGGCACCGCCGCCGCCGAAGAAGTCGAAGATGGAGCCGCCGCGGTGGCCGGAGCGGCGGGCGCCGCCGCCCATGCCGCCGAAGAGCTGCGAGAGGATGTCGCTGAGGTCGGCGCCGTGGGTGAAGTCGCGGTCGAAGTCGAAGCCGCCGGGGCCGAACTGGGACTTGACGCCGTCCGGACCGAACTGGTCGTAGCGCTGGCGCTTGGCCGGGTCGGAGAGCACCTCATAGGCCTCGGAGCCCTTCTTGAACATCTCCTCGGCGTTCTTGTCGCCCGGATTGCGGTCCGGGTGGTACTTCATGGCGAACTTGCGGTACGCCTTCTTGATCTCGTCGGCGGAGGCGGTCTTCTCGACGCCGAGGATCTTGTAGTAGTCCTGTTCGGCGGGCATGGGCTAGGCCTCCTCGCTGCCGGGGACGCCGCCCGGGGCGGCGGCATCGGGCGCGCTACCGGCTTCGCGGCCGGCGGCGCCGTCGGGGGCGGGCTCCTCGGGCTCGTCCTCGACGACGACCTGGGCGGCGCGGAGGATGCGGCCGTTGAGGACGTAGCCGCGGCGGGTCTCGTAGACGACGCAGCCGGGAGCGGCCTGCCCGGTGCGCATGACGGTGATGGCCTCGGAGGTGGCGGTGTCGAGCGGCTTGCCGACGACGTCCTCGACGGGCTTGAGGCCGAACTTGGCGACGGCATTGAGGAAGGTGCGGCGGACGAGCTCGAAGCCGGCGAGGAAGGGCTTGGCGGACTCGGAAGGGGCCTTGGAGACGGAGGCGATGGCGGCGTCGGTCTGGTCGAGGACGGGCAGGAGCTCCTCGAGCAGGTCGGCGTTGGCCTGCTGGATCCAGTCCGCCCGGTCGCGCGCCTGGCGCTTGCGGAAGTTGTCGAAGTCGGCCTGGAGGCGGAGCAGGCGGTCCTTGAGCGCGGCGGCCTCGGCGGCGAGCGCGGCCGCGCGGGGATCGGGGGCCTCGGCGCCCGCGGAGGCGGCCTCGGGCGCGGAACCGGCTTCGGGGGATGCGGGCTCGCCGGCGGCGGGCTCGGGGGAAGGAGTCTCGGGGGCGGGTGCGCCCGAGTCGGAGGCCGCGGGCGCGGAGCCGGCTTCGGGGGAAGCGGGCTCGTCGGCGGCGGGCTCGGGGGAAGGGGGAACCTGGGGGGCGGGATCGATGGCGGGGTCTTCGTTCATGGCGAGGAAGGGAAAAAGACTAGCATTTCGCGCGCGCGGCGTCAAACGGACGGCGCATGCTCCCTTTCGGAAAGCATTTTGCATGCCACGGGCCGCAGGGGCGGGGCCGGGGCGGAATCCGGGACGAAATGGCCTCCGGGCGCGACGGGATGGCGCAGGCGGGCGGGCGCTAGAAGGCGAGGCGGAGGAAGGGCAGCCAGGGGAGGGGGGCGTTCTCGACATGGTTGAGAAGGCCGAGCTGGAAGCCCTTGAGGGTGCGGGCGGAGTTGTAGAGGCCGATCTGGGCGCCGGAGGCGGTCGTGGCGAGGTTGACGGCGCCGATCTGGGTGCCGTCGAGGCGGACGGCGGCGTTGAGGAGGCCGGCCTGCCAGCCGGAGAAGTCGTCGCCGCCGCCGTTGAAGGCTCCGAGCTGGAGTCCGGAGAAGCGCTTGGCGCCGGCGTTGGCCAGACCGATCTGGGCGCCGCGGATGTCGTCGCCGTCGAGGTTGACGAGGCCGAGCTGGAGGCCGCGGAGGCGGTCGGCGAAGTTGGCGCCGGCGACCTGGACGCCGGTGCCGCCGGCGGAGCGGTTGCAGAGCAGGGCGAACTGGAGGCCGTCGAGGCCGTCGGCGTAGTTGACGAGGAGGGCGGCCTGGGCGCCTGCGGAGGGGGCCTGGTCGAGGAGTCCGGCGACGCTCACGAGCAGGGAGAGCTGGACGCCGTGCAGCGGGCCTTCGACCACGCCGACGGAGGAGAGCTGGAGACCGCGCTGGGCGCCGGAGGCGTGGGCGTAGCCGAGGGTGAGGTCGAGGACGCCGACGTTGTGGTAGTCGGCGGAGAGGATGCCGAGGCGGAGGAGGGTGACGTCGTCGGTCGCGAGCCCGGTCTGGAGGCCGGGGGCGAGGGAGAGGGCGACGGGCATGTAGGCGTCGGCCTCCGCGGCGCGGTAGGGCTCGGGCTGGGGGATCCAGCGGTTCTGGGGGATCGGGGGGCGGCCGGCGAGGGCGGGGAGGGCGAGGGCGGCGGCGAGGAGAAGGGGCGGGAGGCGCATGGCGGGGTTAGGGGCGGAGGGGGGGTGCGAGTTCGGCGAAGTAGAGGTCGAGGTAGTCGGGGG
>CAMOEO010000235.1 GCA_946612175.1 uncultured Verrucomicrobiota bacterium | reverse complement strand
CGTTCTCCGCTTTCCGGTTCTTGTCGTCGTCGAAATGCGTGCGGAAGGCGCGCTCTGCGTCTGCGAGGATCTCGTCGCGGACGCCTTTGCCGTAGCGCGCATCCACGACTGCGTCGAACCATTCTGCCGGCTCGGCAATCGGGGAACCGGCGCGGGCGGATGACTTGCTCATGTTTCCCCCCGTTCGTCGTCGTGCCGACAGGGCCTGCCGGCGGAGTCCGCATCCGGCACGCCGGGAACCTTGATCGCCTCTTGTCCCGGACGCGCCGCGGCGGACCGCCTGTCCTCGCGGCCGTCTTCGGGGAGGGAGGCGGCGTTGCCGGCGACGACGAGGCCGTCGCCGTGGCCGCCGAGGTCGGCGATGGCCGACTGGGCGCCGGCGCCCCAGAGGGAGTTGCCCGTGAAGGCGCTGTGCGACAGGCCTTCGAGGACGAGGCCGTGGTGCGGACGCCAGGCGCCCGGAACGTCGCGGTGCAATCCCGCGTGCAGGACGTTGCCGCTGAACGCGACGCCGCGGCACCGCTTGAAGCGCGCGTGGGCGTTGGCGTACGGATCGGACGCCAACTCGGGCGGGATGGGGCCGAACGGGCAGCCGGAGCGCCAGAACACGTTGCCCGAGACCGCCAGCGCGTTGGAGTCCTCGAAGTGCATCCCCTCGCAGCCGGAGTAGTCGATCGTGTTGCCGACGAGGGAGAGCCGGTAGGCGTTGCGGCACCAGATTCCCGCCACGTTGTTCCATTCGATGCGGTTGCCGGTGATCGTGAGCGACGCGACCGACTCCTCGGCGTAGATGCCGCAACGCGCGTTCCCGGGGAACATGCAGTCGAGGATCCAGCCGTCCCAGAGGTGCGCGAGCAGGCCGTGGCGCCCGGCGTTGCCGGCGATGCAGTGCCGGATCGTCACGACGCCGGCGTTCTGCAGGTGGAGGCAGTCGAGGCTGAAGTCCTCGACGCAGAGCCCGTCCAGGACGAGGCAGCTGCCGAGCCCGCCGTGGCCGCCGTGCTCCGGCAGGTCGACGAGGACGCCGCACGCGGCGGGGCGGTCGCGCCCGCGCCCGAAGCCGACGAGCGCCAGGTCGCGGCAGAAGAGGTCCTTGCAGCCGCTCAGGTCCAGGAGCGCCCGCTCCGCCCCTTCGCGGCGCAGCTCGAGCACGGAGCCGGTCCGGTGGTTCTGGTAGGAGGCGGGCGAGACGCCCTGGATCCCGCGCACGCCGTTGGGGACGGCGAGGCCGCGGACGGAGAAACGGCCCTCGGGGACGAGGACGGTCCCGCCCGCCGCCGCGGCCGCGGCGAGCGCGGCCCGGACGGCCTCGGTGCTGTCGGTCGCGCCGTCTCCGACGGCGCCGTAGTCGGTGATGTCGATCATGGGTCTGGTGTCCGAGTCGAAGGAGAGGGTCATGCTAGTCGGCTTCAAGGCGGACGCGGGCCCAGACGGGCGGGCGTGTCGAAGTGCAGGTCTCCGAGGACGAGGAACCGCAGGGAACCGGTGGGAACCGCGGAGCGCGCAGCGACGAGGGGCGCCCCGACCGGGCGACCGCCGTCCGCGGAAACGTCCGCCCGCGAGGGCGCGGCTGCGAGTGCGGCGAGAAGGGGCGCGGAAAGGAGGGGGCTCATGGATGGAAGCGGTTGAAGCGGTTGACTTGTGCCCATCGTGAACATCTTGCCAATGGTGTCAATGATGTCAATGGTGTCAATCGACAGGCGCGCATCCTACCCGAACGGATCCCGCTTTGTCAAGACAAAACTAACACACATAACAACACGCGGCCTTGCGCGATGGCGTTGCGTCAGAACGAGCATCCGACCTGGACGACGAACTTGCGGTCCGTCTTCTCGACGCCGGGCGTCGAGCCGCTCCTTCGTCCGGCGGACGGACCAGGCGCGATGCGGGCGCCTCAGAACTCGAGCTTGACGACGGCGGCGCCGAAGGCGGCGACGTCGCCCCACGGGCCGTCCTCGAAGACGGGGCCGCTCCACATGCGGAAGGGCAGTTCGCGCCCGGTCCGCAGGTCGGTCGCGCGGCGCGGTTCGCGGCCCATCGTGTCGAGCAGCGCGAGCCCGTTCGAGGGCGCCTCGGTGAAGATCGCGTAGAAGACGGACGGGGCGTCGAGCCGGTTCGTGACGGCGTGGAAGGCGAGGCTGCCGTTCGCGTTGGTCCAGCCGGAGCGGACGAACGTGCCGGCGGGGCCGCGCGTGCCGCGTACGGCCTCGCCCGCCCATGCGAGGAAGTCGCGGACCGCGCCGAGCATCGGGCGGATGCGGGGCGGGACGGTGCCGTCGAGCCGCGGGCCGATGCCGGGATGGAAGTTCCACAGCCCGCGACGGCCGAGCGCGCAGACCATCTGGCGCAGCAGGAAGAAGCGGTCGTCCCCGTAGCCGGGCTGGAGCGGTTCGTCCTCGCCGTGGAACCACCAGTCGTTCGGCGTGGGGATGTCCTCGTTGAAGTCCGTGCGCGGCAGCGCGCAGCCCCAGGCGTTGATCTTGCGGTAGCCGTCCGAGCGGTCGTAGGGCGGGTCGGGGACGACGCTTTCGTCGATGCATTCGGTCGTGCCGGCGTCCACGTCGTCGCATGCGAGCGTGTCGGCGCAGTTGGCCACGACGACCGCGCGAGGCCAGTGCGCGCGGATGCGGCCGGGCACGGCGAGGCAGCCGGCGGGCAGTCCGCCGTCGAGCCAGAAGCCCGCCGGCAGGTCGCCGTAGCGGGCTCGGATCTCGTCCACGAGCCCGAGCAGCGCCTCGCCGTAGCGCGCCGGGTCGGCGGCGACTTCGGGCGGTACGTTCGGGCCGGTCTGCGGGTTGTCCCAGTTGTTGCAGTCGCACGGGAGGTAGAGCATCGGCATCACCCCGACGGCGCGGCACGCCTCCAGGAACGGGCCGACGTAGTCCTTGCGCGTGCGATGCAGGAATTCCGGCCGCTCCGTGGGATACAGCACGACCTGGCCGCCGCACGTGTGGCACACCGTGAGCGTCGCGTAGCGCGCGCCGGCGTCCTTCGCGGCGGCGGCGAGGTTGCGCGCCACGGTCTGCGGGTCGGGGGTCGCGGCGTCGAACGCCTCGGGCGTGGGGAACGCGAGCGGCTCCGGCTTCCAGCGCGACGCGGCGTTGCCGCCGCCGGTGAAGAGCCCGTAGTGGTAGAAGAGTCCGAAGCGGCCGGGCAGATACCAGTCGGAGAGGCGGTCGAGACGCGCCGCGTTCGCGGCGGAGAGACGCGGGAGGGGTGCAATGGATTTCATGCGGGAACAATCCTAACCGAAACCGCCCGGTGTTGTCAATAAAGAAATAACGGGCATAACAATTCGCCGTCTCGCCTGTCGGGAAGCTCCGGGCTTTCGAGGGAAGCCGCGGCGCGGACGCCGGCGCGTTTCCGGGTGGGGCCGCGGGGCGCGTTGCAACGGGGCGCATGGTGTGGTATCCTTTTCGCCATGCAACCCGTCCGACGCAACCCGACGATCTGGCGCACGATCGCCGAACACTACCGCACCCGCATCCTCTCCGGCGAGCTGAAGCCCGGCGACAGGCTGCCCACCGCCCGCGCGATGGCGAAGCTGTTCCGCACGAGCGTCTTCAGCGTCCAGCACGCGATGGCGTTCCTCGTGCACGAGGGGTTCGTCGATCGCGGGCACGGAATCGGGACGGTCGTCCTGGCGCGCGTCGAGCGCCTGACCCGCGTCGGCATCGTGGTCTACACGGGCTCGTGGATCCCCGAGACCTACTGGAAGGCGGCGACGCTCCTGGCGGAGAAGCTCGAGGCGGCGGGGTGCCGCCCGGTCACGCTGCTGGAGCGTCACGATCCGAACGGCGACGTGAAGCATCTCCTGGAGGCGATCCGCGCGCTCGACATCCAGGGCGTGATCGCTCTCAACGCGCCCGAGGAGGCGCTCGCGAGCCTCTCGAAGTTCCGGATCCCGCTCGTCGCCAGCTCGGCGGCGCTCAAGAACCGACGCGTCGAGCTCGGCGGGACCGCCTTCTGCGAGCTGGCGGTCCGCGCCGTGCGGGACGCCGGCCGGCGCCGCCCCGCGCTGCTCACGACCTACCCCGAAGCGCAGCGCGACGAATTCCTCGCCCGCGCCGGGAAGGCGGGGCTCCGCGTCCCGAAGGAGAACGTCGCGGAGATCCGCGGCTTCAACGAGAACGGCCTTGCCGCAAACGCCCGCCGCGCGTTCGAGGCGGTGCGGGGGCTTCTCGCGCGCCCGGCGGCGCGCCGCCCGGACGCGCTCGCGGTCTTTCCGGACGACATCCTCCCGGGCGTCGTCCAGGCGGTCTACGCCTCCGGGCTGCGCGTCCCGGAGGACCTGCTCCTCGTCCTCTACCGCAACCGCGGCGTCGAGAAGTTCGTCTCGCTGCCGGCCGTCTGGATCGAGGCGGACGTCGACGCGATGGCCACGGCGATGGTGGACATGCTGGGCTGCATCTTCCTCGGCGAGAAGGTCAAGCCCGTCACGATTCCCTGCACGCTCGCGCCGTGACTCGGCGGGGAGCGGGGCGGGGGACGCGGCCCGGGGACCGGGGTTCAGGCGTCGAAAACGACGAAGGCGAACGGGGTTACGGGGAAGGGGTCCGGGAGCGGGGAAGGATCTGCACGCCCGCGACGCCGGGCCAGCCCTTGCCGGCGACGTGCTCCACCGCGATCTCGACGTCGGCGCCCGACACGTCGCGGAACAGGACCGCGTTGGAGCAGGGGGCGCCGGATCCCGTCACCTCGCCGGGCGCGGCGTCGGCGAACGCGTGCTTGCCCCCGTTCCAGCTGTAGTTGAACGCCAGGGCGTCCGTCTCGGCGCCGTCGCGGCGGAGCCGCGCGACGCCCTGGACGTTGTCGGGACCCGCCCCGAGATGCACGAGCACGTCGTAGCGCGCGAAGGGGATGCCGCGGAAGCGCAGCACCGGCGCCGGCCCGACGTTGCCGCGCTTGAGCGTCTCGTCGTGCCCCGTGAAGCCCCACGATTCGCCGCGCAGCGGCCGCACGGTGCCGGCGACCTCCAGCGAGACCGTCGTGGGGGCGCCGGCGTGGTCGAGGAGCGCCTCGGTGCGGCCTGCGCGGGCCGGGACGTTGTTCCAGAAGCCCTGCGCGTCGTCGCCGATGCCGGCGATCTGCCCG
>CAMOEO010000234.1 GCA_946612175.1 uncultured Verrucomicrobiota bacterium | reverse complement strand
CTCTCTGCGTGAGAAAGAAGGGCGAATGCTCCGCGCGGGAGGAAGCGCACCGCGCGGGGGGACAGCGTGCGGTTGCAGATGACGAAGCCGACGTCGCCGTTTTCTCCGCGTGCGGCCTGGACCTCGATGCCGTCCACCGGGCTCCGCGTGGCGGGGTCCTGCGTCTCGCACGTCGGCGCGATGCCGCAGTCCGCCGCGAGCGCGGCGAGGAGGCGGCCCTCGTCGCCCGCGTTCGGGAAGCGCACGCCGACGTACCAGACGCGGCCCTTGCCGATTTCGCGGCGCGCGACGGCCGGGTGGCCGTCCGGCAGCGCGGCGACGACGCTCCAGCCGGCGTTCGTGGCGAACGCGACCTCGCGGTAGGGGACGGCCTCGTAGGTCGCGCCGCGGAATTCGAAGCGCTGCGCCTCGGCTTTGCAGGGGGCGCCGAGGGAAATGCCGGGGAAGCGGTCGCGAGCGTACGCGACGGGGTTCCCGTATTCGTCCAGCTCCATCGCCTCCTGCAGCAGCGCAAGCGTGCCGCCGTCCTCCTTCGCCCAGGATTCGAGGATCCGTTGATCGGAGGCGATGTGCCCCCGCGTCGCGTCGACGCCGGCGGCGACGAGGAACCGGTAGGGCGTGCGGTGGAAGTCGAACGCCGCGAGATGGTCGTCCTCCTCGAACACGGCGTCGAGCGGCAGGTGGGCGTCCTGCGCCATCGCGAGGGCGTTGGCCTTGGAGAAGTTGTGGCAGGCGTGGCCGGCGGCGGCGCCGAGGCGCTCGGTCGGGAGCGAGACGAGGAACGCGACGCGGTTCGACGCGGGCAGGCCGCGCTCGCGCGGGCCGAAGAGGTCCTCCATCGCGACGATCTCGCGCTTGGCGTCCATCAGGCCCGCGAGCGCCTCGGTCGGCGTGCAGGGGGGATGGAGGCCGAGCCACGGGAACTTCTCGGCGAGGCGCGCGGCGCCGTTCTCCTCCTGGAGGGTCGGGTCCCAGAGGCGGCGCTCCCACTTGAAGTAGTAGCTCGCGTTGAAGCCGCGCGACCACTGCGTGACGATCTTGGCGCGGTGGCTCCCGCGCGTGTGGCCGAGGTAGGTCTCGCCGTCGATGACCGGCTTGCCCTGCGCGACCGCGAGCAGCAGCAGCGTCTCGTAGAGGCCCTGGCCGCCGGTGCCGCTCATCACGACGCCGCAGTCGCGGTTGGCCTGGAGGACGTTGAGGTAGCCGAAGGCGATGGAGAGCGGCTGGAAGCAGACGCGCGCGTCCGGAACGACCTCGCGGATCGTGTCGCGCCCGAGGCGGATGCCGGAGGCGAAGACGTTCTCGCAGAATTTGAGCCACTCCACGCCGAGCCCGGCGCACTCGTTGGGGCTCCGGAACGCGGCGGCCGCCTCGAAGGAGCCGTAGCGCGAGCCCCAGAGCTTGTCCATCCGAGCGGGATCGCCGTCGAAGACGGCAGCCAGGTGCTCCGCGAACGCCGCGCGCGCCTCGGGCGAGCGATCATTGACGGAAGGCTCGTTGAAGAGCTCGTAGGCGTAGGGCCGTGCGCCGTGCTCCTTGAGCTCCTCGGCGCCGGCGCGCCACATCGCCGCGTAGAGGTCGCGGCCCTCCTTCGTGACAAGGCTGTAGGGCAGGAAGTGGCCGGCGCCGCCCTCGGGGATCGCGGCGCGCGAGGGGTCGCGGCCCTCCTTGAACTGGATCGCGCCGTGCGACCAGCGCGCGCAGGTGAAGTCGGCGATCGTCGGCAGGCCGCAGCACCAGTAGTTGGAGGCGATGGACCAGTCGTGCCCCTTCTGGCCCTGCCAGAAGGACTTCTCGGGGCGATACGCCTGCATCCACGTCTGGGAGACCTCGCCGCCGACGGTGTCGAAGCCGAGGCGCTGCAGGTAGTCGCGATCGGGGATCGTCTCGTAGATCCAGGCGTTCTCCGGCGCGTAGCCGGGGCCGGGGTCCAGTTCCGAGCCCGAGGGCTGGTGGTAGACGATCGTGCCGAGGAGGTAGCGCGGCCTGCCGTCCACGAGGAAGTTGCCGTCGGGCGCGATCCCGAGCGTCACCGGACCGGGCGGCATCCGCAGCGCGGGGTCGAGTTCGGAGACGGGAGGGAAGAGCTCCTTCGCGGCGGCGGGAAGGAGAAGGGAAAGCGCTGCAAGGAGGCTGATACGGGCCGCTGCGCGGCATGGAAGCGGAGGATTCATGGCGGAGTGAATCCTACCACACCGCCGCGGGCGCGGCAAGCGCCGGCGCCGCGCCGCCGCCGCGCGGGGCGACGCCCGGCGGGGCTCCCTACGCCTTCGGGCGGACGGCGAAGGCGAACTCGCCGCCCTTCGCGTCCACGGCGAGCGTGTCGCCCTCGTGGAAGTCGCCCTGGAGGATGATCCGCGCGGCGGGGTTCTCCACGTCGTTCTGGATCTCGCGCTTGAGCGGACGCGCGCCGTAGGCGGCGTCGTAGCCGCGATCGACCAGCAGATCCAGCGCCGCGTCGGAGAGCGAGAGCTCCAGCCCGCGGGCGTGGATGCGCCGCGAGAGGTCCGCGAGCTGCAGGCGCGCGATCTGCTTCACCTGCTCCTTGCGAAGCGGGCGGAAGAGCATGAAGCCGTCGAGCCGGTTCAGGAACTCCGGGCGGAACTTCGCGTGCAGCAGGTCCATCACCCGCTCGCGCGCGCCGCGCTCGATCGTGCCGTCCTCCTGCACGCCGTCGAGCAGCTCCTGCGAACCGAGGTTCGAGGTGAGGATGACGATCGTGTTGCGGAAGTTCACCGTGCGGCCGTGCGAGTCGGTGAGGCGGCCGTCGTCCAGAAGCTGCAGCAGGATGTTGAAGACGTCCGGGTGCGCCTTCTCGATCTCGTCCAGCAGCACCACGCTGTACGGCTTGCGCCGCACGGCCTCGGTGAGCTGCCCGCCCTCGTCGTAGCCGACGTATCCGGGCGGCGCGCCGACGAGCCGCGAGACGCTGTGCTTCTCCATGTATTCGCTCATGTCGATGCGCACGATCTGCCGCTCGCTGTCGAAGAGCTCCTGCGCGAGGGCCTTCGCGAGCTCCGTCTTGCCGACGCCGGTCGGCCCGAGGAACAGGAACGAGCCGATCGGGCGGTTCTCGTTCTGGATGCCGGCGCGGGCGCGCAGGACGGCGTCCGCGACCTCCTTCACGGCCTCGTCCTGGCCGACGACGCGCTTGTGCAGCTCGTCGGGCAGGCGCAGCAGCTTCTCGCGCTCGCTCTCGACGAGGCGCTTGACGGGGATTCCGGTCCAGCGCGACACGACGTCCGCGATCTCGTTCTCGGTGACCTGTTCGCTCAGGAGCCGGCGCCCTTCGGCGTCCTCGGCCTCCTTCTGCAGCGAGGCGAGCTTCTTCTCGAGCTCGGGGATGGTGCCGTATTGCAGCTTGGCGGCGCCCTCGAGGTCGTAGGCGCGCTGCTTCTGCTCGCACTCGTGGCGGGCGTCCGCGAGCTTCGCGCGGAGCGCCTTGACCTCGTCGGCAGCGCCCTTCTCCTTCTGCCACTGGAGCTTCATCGCGGAAGCCTTTTCGCGCAGTTCGGCGAGCTCCTTGCGGAGCGCCGCGAGGCGTTCCTTCGAGGCGGGGTCCTCCTCCTTCCTCAGGGCCGTCTCCTCGATCTCGAGGCGCATCACCTTGCGCGTGATCTCGTCCAGCTCCGCCGGCATCGAGTCCATCGCCACGCGGATCGAGGCACAGGCCTCGTCCACCAGGTCGATCGCCTTGTCCGGCAGGAAGCGGTCGGAAATGTAGCGGTCGGAGAGGACCGCGGCCTGGACGAGCGCCGCGTCCTGGATGCGGACGTTGTGGTGCAGCTCGAAGCGTTCGCGCAGGCCGCGCAGGATCGAGATCGCGTCCTCGACGGACGGCGGATCGACCGTGACGGGCTGGAAGCGGCGCTCGAGCGCGGCGTCCTTCTCCATGTACTGGCGGTACTCGTTGAGCGTCGTCGCGCCGATGCAGTGCAGCTCGCCGCGCGCGAGCATCGGCTTGAGCATGTTCGCGGCGTCGGTCGAGCCCTCGGTCTTGCCGGCGCCGACGATGGTGTGGATCTCGTCGATGAAGAGCAGGATGCGCCCGTTCGCGGCCTTGATCTCCTGCAGAACGGCCTTGAGGCGCTCCTCGAACTGGCCGCGGTACTGCGCGCCGGCCATGAGCGCGGTCATGTCGAGCGAGAAGATCGTGCGGCCCTTGAGCCCCTCCGGGACGTCGCCGCGCACGATGCGCTGCGCGAGGCCCTCGACGATCGCCGTCTTGCCGACGCCGGGCTCGCCGACGAGCACCGGGTTGTTCTTCGTCTTGCGCGAGAGGATGCGCGTCACGGCGCGGATCTCCGCGTCGCGGCCGATCACGGGGTCGAGCTTGCCGGCCTTCGCGAGGGCGACGAGGTCCGTTCCGTACTTCTTCAGCGCCTCGTACTTCTCCTCCGGCGTGTCGCTCGTGACGTGCTGGTTGCCGCGGACGGACTTCAGGGCCGCGAGAACCGCGCCCTCCGTGACGCCCGCCCGGCGCAGCGCCTCCGCGACGCCGGACGCCTTCGCCTCCGCGACCATCGCGAGGAGGAGGTGCTCCACGCTCACGTATTCGTCGCCCATCCGCTTCGCGGCCTCCTCCGCGGCGGCGAGGACGCGGGAGAGCTCCTGCGAGACGTAGACCTTGCCCTGCTCCGTCGCCGAGCCGGGGCCGGAGACGGACGGGATGCGCGCGAGCAGCTCCTCCGCCTTCGCGCGGAGGTCCGCGGCGGAGGCGCCTGCCTTCTCGACGATGCGCGGCGCGAGGCCGTCCTCCTGGGCGAGGAGGGCGGCGAGGACGTGCGGCGTGTCGATCGCCTGATGGTTGCGGCGCGCGGCCTCCTGCTGGGCGGCCTTCAGCGCCTCCTGGACCTTCTGGGTGAGATTGTCATTCATGGTTGAAATGCTCCTTTGCCCTTCAAAAAGCATTCCCCGTGCCAATCTTCGGGCGCCTGCTCGCTAGGGGCGGTGTGCGGGCGTCCGCCCGCACACCGCCCCGTGGAGCCCGCTTCTATGGCCGCCGGAACGGCGGTTGCAATCATATTTTTGGGGTCTGTCCCCTCGACTGAATACTTTTGTCACATGCGGATAGGGACAAAAGGTCTCAATCTCTTGACTACCGCTCCGGGATGGCAATCCC
>CAMOEO010000233.1 GCA_946612175.1 uncultured Verrucomicrobiota bacterium | reverse complement strand
CGCCCGTCGAACCCGCGCCCGTCGAACCCGCGCCCGTCGAACCCGCGCCCGTCGAACCCGCGCCCGTCGAACCCGCGCCCGTCGAGCCCGCACCCGTCGAGCCCGCGCCCGTCGAACCGGCGACCGTCGAGCCCGCGCCTGTCGATGGCACCAATGCCGTCGCCACGGTGGAAATCGAGCTGACGCCGGATCTCTCCGCCTCCACGAACGCCGTCCTCTTCGCGCCCTTGGCGGACGACCTCTCGGACCCCTCCGCGGTGACGACGACGGAAGGCGTGGGCGAGGTGCTCGTCGCAGTCCCGGACGACGACGAACATGCGAACCGCCCGATTCCGACGGGTCCCACCCCCGCCGAGTCGTTCGGCGCCGCGGGGTCGGTGACGCCCGGCGTTCCGTTCAACCCGGACGACGAGGAAGACCTCTCCTTCTAGCCCGCGCCCCCGCCATGTCGAGGTTCGTCATCGAGGGGGGCTACCCGCTGAGCGGCTCCCACGCCACCCCCGGCAACAAGAACGCCGCGCTGCCGATGCTCGCCGCGACGCTGCTCGCGGACGGCCCCGTCACGGTCCGGAACCTGCCGCTCATCCGCGACGTCCGGAGGATGCTCGAGCTGCTGACGGCGACCGGCGCCGGCGTCTCGCTCGACGAAGCGTCGCGCGCGGCGACGGTCGACCCGCGCTCCGTCTCCCGCACGGACCTCCCGACGGATCTCTGCTCGGCCATCCGCACCTCGATCCTGCTCGCCGGACCGCTCGTGGCGCGGTTCGGCCACGCGGTCATCCCGCCCCCCGGAGGCGACGTCATCGGCCGCCGCCGGCTCGACACGCACTTCGACGGCCTCCAGGCGCTCGGCGCGACGATCGGTTCGGGCGTCCCGTACGTCTTCGAGGCCCCGCGCGGCCTCCGCGGCTGCCCGTACTTCCTCCTCGACGAGGCGTCCGTCACCGCGACGGAGAACCTCCTCATGGCCGCCTCCCTCGCGGAGGGCGAGACGGAGTTCTTCAACGTCGCCTGCGAGCCGCACGTGCAGGATCTCTGCCGCATGCTCCAGGCGATGGGCGCCGACCTCGAGGGCGTCGGGACGAACCGCATCCGCGTCCGCGGCGCGAAGGCGCTGCACGGCGCGACCGTCGACGTCGGGCCCGACTACATCGAGAGCGGCAGCTACATCGCCGCCGCCGCCGCGACGGGCGGCTCGATCACGATCGACCCCGCCTCGCACGAGGACTTCGACGTGCTGCGGCGCCCGTTCGCCCGCTTCGGCGTGCACTGGCAGATGGACGGCTCCCGCCTGCTCTACCCCGGCGCCGGCGTCGGCGGCCTCCGCGTCGCGAGCGACCTCTTCGGCGCGATCCCGAAGCTCGAGGACGGCATCTGGCCCGCGATCCCCTCCGACCTGCTCTCCGTCCTCATCGTCCTCGCGACGCAGAGCGAGGGGCTGATCCTCTTCTTCGAGAAGCTCTTCGAGAGCCGCCTGTACTTCGTCGACGGCCTCATCGGCATGGGCGCGCAGATCGTGCACTGCGACCCGCACCGCGTCGTCGTCCGCGGCTACAGCCCGCTCCACGGCGCGCACCTGATGTCGCCCGACATCCGCGCCGGCATGGCGATGATCATCGCCGGCCTCTGCGCGAAGGGCACGACCGTCATCGACAACGCCGAGAGCATCGACCGCGGGTACGAGTCGATCGAGACGAACCTCCAGGCCCTCGGCGCCCGCATCCGCCGCGAGCCGTAGCCGCGCGGAGCGCGGCTCGGCCGCCTCTCCCCTACCCCGCCTTCCGCTCGCCGCGCGCCTGCGCGAAGCGGACGACGGCGAGCAGGACCAGCACCGCCGCGAGCGCGAGCAGGACGGCCGTCACGACGCCGAGCGTCGGGTTGCCCGCCTTCCACGAGCCCGTGCAGAGCAGGTAGAGCCCGGCGGACGACACCGCGAGCATGAAGAGCATCGGGAAGAGCGTGACCCACCACGCGCCGCGGTTCTTGTAGAGCCACAGCGACGCGGTGAAGAGCGTCAGGCCCGCCAGGAGCTGGTTCGCCGAGGCGAAGACGTTCCAGAGGTTCTTCGCCGCCTCGGGGTTGCCGAGCAGCAGCAGCGCCACGAGCGCCACCACCAGCCCGGTGGCGACGTACATGTTCGAAACCGGCGAGGTGAACGGATTCGGCGCCTTCGTCCGGCCCTGCGCCCCCGTGAACAGCTCCTGCCACGTGAAGCGGGCGAGGCGCGTGGCGGTGTCCACGCTCGTCATGAGGAACGCCGAGACGGCGAGCGACATGAAGATGGCGCCGGACCGCTCGGGGACGCCCAGCTTCGCGCAGAACGACGCGAGGCCGCCCGCGAAGAGCGAGACGGCGGACTCGGCCCCGAGCTTCTCGAGCAGCTCGGGCTGCGCGAACCGGCCGACCGCGAGCAGCGCCAGGATCGCGAGCACGCCCTCCAGCAGCATCCCGCCGTAGGCGACGGGGCGGATGTGCTTCTCCGAGGCGATCTGCTTGGCGGTCGTGCCGGAGGCGACGAGCGAGTGGAAGCCCGAGCACGCGCCGCACGCGATCGTGATGAAGAGGAACGGGAAGAGCGGCATCGGCGCGCCCTTCGCGTTCGGCGCGCGCCAGCCGACGAACGCGTCGAGGTTCACGGCGGGGGCCGCGGCGAAGACGCCGAGGAACCCGAGCGCCATCATCGCGTAGAGCAGGTAGCTGTTGAGGTAGTCGCGCGGCTGCAGCAGGAGCCAGACCGGCAGCGTCGAGGCGAGGAAGCAGTAGGCCAGGAGCACGAGCGTCCAGGCCGTCTGCGCGCCGGCGGCGGAGAGGCCGAACCGCGCGACGAGGTCGAGCGGGCACTTCGTCCCGACCCAGATGCAGGCGAACATCACCGGGACGAAGACGAGCGTCGCCGGAAGGAGCGGGACCTTGAGGCGGTTCACGGCGACGCCGAAGACGACCGCGAGCGCGATGAAGAGCAGCGACGCGGTGGCGACCTCGGGCGAGCGCACGAACGTGAGCGCGACCTGGCGCGTGAATTCGGCGCAGACGAGGATCAGCGTCGACCAGCAGAACAGCAGGAAGAGGAGCTTCCCCGGGCGACCGAGCACCGTCTCGATCACCGACGCGATCGAGCGGCCCTCGTGGCGCACGGAGAGGAAGAGCGCGACCATGTCGTGCACGGCGCCGATGAAGACGCACCCCAGCACGACCCAGAGCACGACCGCGCCCCAGCCGAAGTAGGCCGCCGCGATCGGGCCGACGATCGGGCCCGCGCCGGCGATCGAAGCGAAGTGGTGGCCGAAGAGCACGGCGGGATGGGCGGGAACGTAGTCCACGCCGTCGCCCTTCGCGAAGGCGGGGGTCTGCCGCGCGGGATCGACGCCGAGCAACCGCTCGAGCAGGCGGCCGTAGCCGAAGTAGGCGACCGCGAAGAGCGCGGTCGTGCCGAGAAGGAGAAGGATGCCGTTCATGGAAATGCGGGCCCGGGGTTCCGGCGCGGGGGATCGGGTCCCGATGCGGGGCCGCCCGCGCGCCGCGGTCGATGGCTCGCTAGGCTATCCCTTTCCTTCGGAAAATGCAAGCGGGAATCCGCGCCCGGCCGCCCGCCCCGTCCCGCAGGAAGGGGCGGGGCGGGAATCATTTCCCGGCGCGAAGGGGATACATCGTCTCGCCGACGGCGCGGGCGGCGGCGCAGAGCTCGGCGTAGGGGCGGTCGGTGCCGTCGACGAACCCGCACTGGTAGGCTTCGCCGTCGCCGCGGCCGATGAGCGGCTGGTCGCGGTACTGGAACCAGTGGCAGCCGACGAGGAGCGGATGGGCGAGCGCGCCTTCGACGAGCCGCGCGTAGCTGCGCCCGCGCTCGGCCTGGTCGCCCACCGGGCAGAGGCTCGCCCGGAACATCCCGCGGTCGAGGCACCCGAAGTGGAACTCGCCGAGCAGGATCGGCCTCCCGATGCCGGCGGCGGCCTTCGGGAGGTTGGCGATGGAGTTGGCGTAGGCGTTCACCGAGACGACGTCGCAGTGCCGTGCGGCGGCCTTCCAGAGGAGGGACGACTGGCGGAACCCGACGAATCGGCAGCCGAGGTAGAGCCGGCCCGGCGCCTCGGCGGCGATCGCCTCCTTCACGGCGCGGAAGTAGCGCTCGAACCACTCGGCCTGGAAGCCGTTCCGGAAGTCCCTCCAGCCCGGCCCCTTCGGCTCGGCGGAAATCGCCTTCGCGGCCTCCCAGTCGGCGAAGGACGTCCCCCAGTCGGCGTTGAGCGCGGCGATGCCGTCGCGGCCGTATTTCGTGTAGGCGCGGCGGAGCAGCTCCCGCTTGGCGGCGCACTCGGCGACCGGCGCGGCGAGCGCCTTCGCGACGCACGGGTTGAACTGCAGCTCGTTGTCGAAGAAGAACCCGATGCAGAGCGGATCGGTGCGCGCGCGGCGCGCGGCGGGGTCCTCGCGGAAGCGCTTCGCGATGTGCGCGCGCAGCGCGGGGACGAAGCGCTCGTCGAAGACGTCGTAGAACTTGAGGCCGCCGGGGACGTGCGGGATGGACTTCTCGTTCTCGCCGAGCGTGACGACGTAGGGCATCGCGGCGGCGCACAGCAGCTCGCGCCCCGACCAGTTGCCGACGGTGTTGATCCCCCATGCGGGAAGGCGGCGCTGGACGAAGGCGTAGTAGTCGGCGAGGTAGTCGTCCTTGCCGAACTTCTTGCGGAGGTTCCAGGCCGGATAGGCCATGCTCTTCGACGGCGGAACGGGCGTTTCGTGCCAGTCGGGGTGCTTCGAGCCGTCGGAGGAGTCGGTGTTGTCGCGGACGACGTCGATGCCGGTCGAGAAGAACAGGTGCCCCTCGGGCGTGACGAGCCACCATTTTCCATCGACGAGCTCCGTGCGGAAGGCGCCCGTGGCGCGGAGGCGGGGGCCGTCCTTCCAGCCGCCGAAGCGGTCCCACGACGCGGGGCGCGGCGAGGCGGCGATCGCGGCCTCCTCGCGCGCGAGGTCGGCGCGCAGCTCGGCGTCGGAATGCACCTTCTCCGGCCACTCGGCGTGGCGGAACTGCCCGTAGCGGTCGATGAACGGGAAGAACGCGGCCCCCCGCGGGAACGGCGCGGCGGGCTCGCCCTCGAGCCGCAGATTCGAGAGGCGGCAGTCGACGACCCAGCGGAACTCGTCCTCG
>CAMOEO010000232.1 GCA_946612175.1 uncultured Verrucomicrobiota bacterium | reverse complement strand
GCGTTGGTGGACATTGGTGGCAATGGGAGTTGGTGGACAATGTCAAGGCTCTGCGGATGTCCCGTCTGTTCGGTGGTTGTGCGACGGAATCGGGCCGATGCGGGCGGACGGGAGCGCGACGCGCCCCGTCCGCCCGCGAAGCCGCGGATCAGTCGTCGAACTCGGCGTCCTCGCCGTCGGGGGTGCGGAGGGGAGAGAGGTCGTGGAGGAGGCGCAGGCTGGCCGGGTCGAGGCGCAGGAGGCCGAGGACTTCGCCGCCGCGGGAGGCGAGGTCGAGCGTCGCGCGGGCGTGGGCGGGGAGGCCGTCGGGCAGCTTCCGCGGCGCGGCGACGCGGGGCGCCCACGCGGCGAGGTCGAACTCGATGTGCGCCGCCGGGACGAGGCCGCCGAAGCGCTTCGAGAACGGCCCGAAGTCCGGCGCGCCCGCGGGCGGCGGGATCTCCGCGCCCGGCGCGGCGCAGGTCGTTTCGTAGACCGCGGCGGTGCCGGGGACGAGCCGGGTTTCCGCCGCCGTGGCGTTCCCGAACCAGTTCGTGACGGACTTGGACGGATCGCCGTCGGGAAGGACGGAATAGTCGGTGTCGACGGCCCAGCCGTCGTCGAGTTCGCGGAAGGTCCGTTCCGGGCGGAGCGCGTCGAACGCCTTCGTCGCGTCGCGCTCCTTCGCGGCATCTTCCGGGTCGCGGTAGTCGACGCGCCCCCGCATCGCGAGGAGGCCGGAACCGAACGTCGCCCCGTAGCAGGAACAGGCCCGGCAATTGCGCTTCGAGCGGAGCAGGGCGGCGGTCGCGGCGGGTTCGCCGTCGGTGATCGCCACGCCGCACTCCGCGGCGACGGCGCGGGCCTCGGCGAACGGGCCTTCGTCCGATTCGACGAGACCTGCAACACAGTCCACGAAGCCGCCGAAGGCGGCGGAAAAGTCGGTGACGGCGAAGTTCAGGACGGCGCCTTCGCGGTAGAGGATCGCGGCGGGGTCGAGCGGCGGCGCGGCGGGGACGGGGTTGGTCGGCGCGACGGAGAAGCCGAGGAGGAGGCCGTCGGCTTCGTCGAAGCCGACGCCGACGCGGACGGCGCCGAGCGCGGCGGGGTCGAAGTCGAAGACCCCGAACGGCGCGAGTTCGTCGACGGCGTCCGGCGCGAATTCGAGCTCGACGGCCGCGAAGGGGAAACGCGGCGCGGCGGCGTTCGAGAGCAGGGAGGTCGCGGCGGGGTAGAGGTCGGGGCCGGTGAGGAAGACGTTGAGCCCGTCGTGGTGGAAGTAGGCGTTGCCGCGC
This sequence comes from uncultured Verrucomicrobiota bacterium, assembly GCA_946612175.1. GTDB lineage: Bacteria > Verrucomicrobiota > Kiritimatiellia > RFP12 > UBA3636 > UBA3636. The sequence continues at coordinate 3,877 of CAMOEO010000232.1, read as the reverse complement.
GGGTCGTTCGCGACGGTGGCGACGCCGTTTTCGTCGCGCAGGATTCCGCCGCCGCCGCGGAAGCCGGGGAAGTCGCCTTCCGCGAGGCGGTCGTCCGGGATCTCGTCGCCGGGGACGGCGACGATGGTGTCCTCGAGTTCGCCGGAGAGGAACCACGCGACGACCGGCCGCGACGGATCGAATCCGGGGAAGTCGAACTCGTCCATCGCCTCCTGGATCGCGATGTTCGCCTGGACGCCGAGCATCGGGTCGCCCGCGGCGGCGGAGGCGCCGTTCAGGGCCGCCTCGAGATCGGAGCGGGAGGAGACGCGGAGCCGGGCGGCGGGCCCGGGCGGCGTGCGCGGCGCGAGGGGCGCGGCGCCGAGCTTTCCGGCGAGGGCCTCGTAGGCGGCGTCCTCGGGGGCGTCGGGGACGAAGCCCTCGCCGCGGAGCGCGTCGAGGAGCGCCTTGGCGCCGGCGGCGTCGCCCTCGCGGTCGAGGCATTGCGCGAGGTGGAAGCGGAGGTAGTCGCGGGATTCCGCGAGCCGCTTCTTCACGGACCGAGGCGTCCAGACGCGCGGATGTTCGGCGCGCTCGATCGCCTCTTCGAGGACCTTGCGCGCCTCGGCCGTTTCGCCGACGGCGACGAGGACGGCGCCGAGCGTGTCGCGCAGGGCGACCGCGCCCGGGTCGTCGTCCTCGGCCGCGGCAACGGCGCGGCGCGCGTAGGGCAGCGCCTCGGCGTCGCGCCCGAGCAGGTGGAGCGTCCAGGCGAGTTCGTTGAGCCCGGTGCCGAAGAAGGGGACGTCGTCCTTGCCGTCGAGCTTGCCGACGGCCTCGGCGTAGAGCGCCGCGGCCCTTTCGAGGTCCGCGGCCGCGAATGCGCGGTCCCCTTCGATCTTCAGCCGGACGAATTCGCGCAGTTCCTCGGACTCCATGCCGGAAGGACCGCGGCGCCCGACCTCCGCCTTCTTCGCGGCCTCGGCGGCGGCCCTCTCGGCGGCGGCCTTCTCCGAGGCGGCGGCGCCGAGCGCGGCGGCGCGGGCGGCGTCCGCGTCGTCGGGCTTGCGGAGGGTGACGCCGAGGAAGCGGACGTTGCGGTGCCCGAACCAGAGCCCGACGCGGTCGGGGAGCGCGTCGCCCGTCACGGGGTCGCCGTCGGAGTCGGTCCAGCCGCCGAGCTCGGCGGCGGGCTCGGCGTCGTCGCCGAGCCAGACGAGGGCGCCGCCGCCGGCGAAGACGATGCGGTAGCGCGCGGGCCAGCCCTCGGGAAGCCGCCGCCACACGACGGTCCCGGGGTCGACGGCGTCGACCTCCTCCAGGTCCCTGCCCACGTCGGGCAGGACGGCGACGCCGAGGCGCTCCTTCTCGCGGAAGAGCACGACGGACGGGCTCTCGGGGTCCTGGCCCCAGGAGTTGCCGCCCGCGCCGACGCGGACGAGCAGAACGTGCGGCGCGTCCGCCCCGCCCCAGGGCTCGAAGCGGCCCGACGCCTCGAGGGCGGCGGGGACCTCGGCCTGGAGCTTCAACCAGTGCGGATTGCCGTTGCGGCTGTGGCCGGAGCCCTCGTCGGTCCCCTCCTCCAGCGTGAAGCCGGAGTCGTAGTTGATCCAGTCGCAGAACTGGCGCTTGCGCAGCATGCCGAAGAAGCGCGGCTCGCCGGCGGCGTAGCCGACCTCCGCCCAGGCCTCGGCGGCGATCGTCGCGAGCAGGCACGCCTCCATGTGCTGGAGGCCGCGGCAGGCGTCCCAGACCGCGTCCGCCTCCGCGGCGCACGCGGCCCAGTCCTTGTCGGCGTATTTCTTGTAGAGCGGGGCGATGCGCTCGCCGTTCGGGCCGGAGAGGCCGTCGAGGACGGTCACGGTCGAACCGTAGTCGTCGAACGCGTCGCGGATCACGCCCCAGGTCCAGGAATCGCCGCGCGCGCGGTTCGCCGCGAGCGCGCCCTCGAAGTCGCCGCGCAGGAAGCGGACGCCCGAGAGGACCTCGGCGGCGACGGCGCGGACGTGGGAGTCCGCGGCGGGGCTCTCGAGCAGCGGCGCGAGCGCCTCCTCCGCCTGCGCCGCGCGCTCTGGGTCGGTCCAGAACTCCTTCTCGCCGGCGCGCGTCTCGGCGCGGACCATCGCCATGCCGCGCGCCCACTCGACGGGGATCCAGGAATCGTGGCGGCGCGTGGCGAGCGCGGCCTCGGAGAGGCGGCGGATGCGCTCCACGGAGCCGCCCCAGCGCGGGAGGTTGTGCCAGCGGTACTGGATCCAGGCGTAGGCGTTGTCGGCCTGCGCCGCGAGCGCGCGGCGGAACCAGAGGTCCAGGTCGCCGTCGCAGCCGGCGCCGGAGACCTTGACCATGTAGGCGGCGGCGTTCGGGAACTCCGGATGGAGCGCGTGGGCCTTTTCGAGCGCCTCGGCCGCCGCCTTCTGGTGCTCGCCGAAGCCCTTCCAGCCGTCGTCCGTCACCGTGGACGCCCAGCCGCTGCCGCGGGCCTTCCAGGCCGCGTCGATCTCGGCCTTGCCGCGGAAGAGGAGCCCGAGCCACGGATCGGCGCCGGACGCCTCCAGCGCCGCCGCGAGGGCCTCGTCGCCGCTGTCGAAGAACTCGAGCAGGACCTTGAAGACCGCGCGCGACTCCGCCGGGTACGCGGCGCGGGACTCCGCCCACGCGACGCCGGCCGCGCGCAGGGCGGCGGCGTGCTCCTCCGACGGATCCAGCGCGTTGCGGGCGTGGGCGGCGAGGAGGCGCTGGAAGGGCGTGCCCGCGGCGGCGGCCTTCTCCAGCTCGGCGAGCTGCGCGCGCGCCTTGTCGTCCCAGTGCCACTTGTGCTGGCCGACGACCGACATCCACGAGAGGAACGGATCCTTGGAGCCCTCCTTCACCGTGAAGTCGTAGGCGCGGCCCCAGTCGGGGTTCGGGCGGTCCAGCATGCTCCGGAACCAGCAGAGCCACAGCTCGTGCTCCACGTAGTCCTTCGCCTCGCCGATCCACTCCGCGTCCTTGTCCGGCCCGGCGAGAAGCGGCTCCAGCGCCTCGCGGCGCAGGAGCGGCAGCAGCTGCTCGTCGCGGAAGCGCGCGGCCGTGAAGAGGTTCGCGTTCGTGCGGACGCTTTCGCTCCACGCCGCGAGCGCGGCCTTATCGCCGAGCCCCGGCCACTCGCCCGGCGCGGGCGGCGGCGCGGCCGGCTTCTTCGGCGGCGCGGGACGGCGCCGGGCGCGGCGGGCGCCGACCGTCGGGGTGTCGTCGTCGAAGACCGCGACCGCGCCGGTGCCGTCGGGGTCGATCGAGAACGACGTGTTCCGCGGCTGCTCCACGAGCCCGGGCGCGTCCTCCGGGAGCAGCGAGAAGCCCTCGGGCGCCGCGAGCGAGTTCGTTGGGCCGTAGCCGTAGAGGTAGACGTCGACCGAATTCGAGCCGCACGTGAGCTTCCAGATGTCCATCGGCGAGTCGAAGCCGTCGATGAACGTCGAGCCATAGCGGCGCGCGGAGACCTCGGCTCCGTCCGGCCCGCGCAGCCGCGCGAGGTAGCGGTATTCGCCGGAGACGTCGACCGTGCGGATCGGATCCTCGGCGTCGTAGCCGAGCTTGGCCCGCGCCGGCGCGGCGGCGAGGGCGAGGAGGGGGAGGAGGAGGGCGAGGCGTTTCATGTGTTGTTTCCTTTCGTGGCGGATTACGCCGCCGAAAATACAGGGCGGCGCGGCCGAAGTCAATACCCCCGCGTCATTTCCCACACTTTCCCACAATTTCGGGAAAACCCGCTCCAAGCGGCGGGGGCGGGATGCGACGGGCGCCGGCGCGGCCCCGCCGCGCCGGCTGCGGCCGGGTGCCGCGGCTTCGCCGCTCCCGGGCAGGAGGGTTCACGGGGCGGGCTCCTTCGCGCCGTCAGCGGAGTCCGCGTGGGATTTCT
>CAMOEO010000231.1 GCA_946612175.1 uncultured Verrucomicrobiota bacterium | reverse complement strand
GCTACGGCTGGGACGAGACGCCGGGCGCGCCCGTCCTCACCTACCGCATCCGCTATGCGGACGGCGAAACCGCGGACTTCGTCTGTCGCGCCAAGGCCGAGATCGGCCCGTGGCACGGCGCGTTCGTTCCCTCGGCCGCCAAGCTCGCGGTGGAGTCCTCCAACGCGGCACTCGGCCGCGTGAACGTCCAGTGCGCGCGCTGGGAGAACCCCCGCCCCGACGTCGAGATTCTCGGCATCGAGCCGGTCTCCGCGCGCAGCGCCGCCGTCCCCGCCATCGTCGCCATCACCGCCGAGCGCTAGAGCGGATTCCCGAACCCGGGCCCATTTTGGGACCCGATTGAAAACACGATTCCGTCCGTGCTATCCTTCTTCCTGTGACGAACGGAAGCACCATCGGCTCGCTGCACCTCCTCCGCCGCATTGGCGCGGGCGGGATGGGAGAGGTGTGGCTCGCGCGCGACGAAGCGCTCGGCGTCGACCGCGCCGTGAAGCTCCTCCTCCCGGAGCGCGCCGGCGACGCGACGCTGCGCGCGCGCTTCGCCGCCGAAGCGCGCACGCTCGCCGCGCTCGGCGATGTGCCCGGCGTCGTCCGCGTCCACGCGGCGGGCGAAGACCCCGCCACGCGGAGGCCGTTCTTCGTCATGGACGCGCACCTGCTCGCTCCGGACGAAGTCCGCGCCGTCTGCACGCGGAGACTGGGGCTTTCCGCCGCCGCGGCGGAAGCCGTGCTCCACGCCGTGTTCGCGGAGTTCGAATCACACGCAGAGAGCGCAGAGAACGCAGAGGTTCCCTTCACCCTCCAGGACGCGCTCGGCGATGAGGCCGCCGGCACGGCGCGGCAGATTCCCGAGCGATCCGTTCTTTCCCTCGCCCGCGAAATCGCCTCCGCGCTCGCGCGGCTGCACGGACGCGAGCCGCCCGTCGTCCACCGCGACATCAAGCCGTCCAACCTCCTCTTCGCGGCGGACGGACGCCTGCTCCTCGCCGACTTCGGCGTCGCCAAGACGCTCGAATCCGCGCAGACCGGCCTCACGCGGACCGGAGCGCAGCCCGGCACGCAGCGCTACGCCGCGCCGGAACTGCTCCGCGGCGACCCCGCCACGCCGGCCGCCGACTGGTATGCGCTCGGCGTTGTCCTCTTCCGCGCGCTCACGAGCTCCTTCCCGCAGTGGGGCGAAGCCTTCCCGACGAGTGCGGGGCTCCGCCCCTTCTCCCCGCTCTGGGAACCCCTGCTCCGCGACCTGCTCGCTCCCAACCCCGCCCGGCGCCTCACGGACGCCGCGGCGTTCGCGCGCCGCCTCGACCAGATCGGGAATGTGAAACGTTCCCCGTCCGGGCACATCGGAAAAAAGCGGGTTGTCGCTGCCGCGGCAATCGCCGTCCTTTCGTTCTGTGCCGTTGTTGCCGCCTTGTTCCTTTCGGCGACGGACAGCGAACCGAATCCGGAGCCCACGCCGGCCGTCCAGGAAAATCGCACTTCCACAGTGGCTCCGGCGCCCGTACCGGTACCGGACTGGGACGACGAAGACCGCTTCGTCGCCCGGCGAGACCTGAAGAAGCTCCTTCTCGGCTGGAAACAAGACATCTTGGAGAAGATGTGCGCGGACCCGGACGACCCGGCTCCGGACGCCCAGGGGACCGCCGTTCTGTCCGCCGGAAAGACGTTTCTCGTCGGCGAACTCGAATCCTCGGGCGCCGCGAAGCTCGTCCTGGACGGCGGGAGGTTGGTCGCCCAGCGTCCTTCCGCGGAGGAGGTTCGCGCGGCCCGCGCGCGCTGGGACGCCCTTCTCGCCGACGTCGAGGCGGACCGCGTTCCCGACGATCGGCTCCGCGACGGGATCGATTTCGCGAAGAAAGAATTCGATGCGCTGGGACTGCACGACGGGGAGCCGCCGCCGTCCCTTTCCGTTCCCGTCGAGGTCGGCCCGGCGGGAGGGATTCTGGAAGGGATGTCGGGACCATGCGACGTTCTTGGGAAGTTCGTCCCCGGGCCGCGGGGAGCGGGCGTCATCGCCATCCGAGGCACCGCCAGCTTCCGGGAAAACGGCCTGTCGCCCGACGTGCCCCTCGAAGGATCCTACACGATTCTCGATTCGGCGGGCGAATACGTCCACCTGCATCTTCCGCCCGTGTCGCCTGCGAACGCCCATGGGTCGAATCCGGAACAATCCTTCCGGGAAGCCTGCAAAACCGCCCGACGGCCGCATCCCGACGGGAACGGCGACATCGTCGTCCGTTCCGGCGAGACCCTGATTCTTTCCGACGTCCCGCTCGACGGCTCGGTCAAGCGCATCGTCCTCCGCGGCGGAACGCTCGCGTTCCTGCCGCCCGCATCCGACCGGAACGGCTTCGTCGAAATCATGACGTTCGACCTTCCGATCGTCGTCGGAAAGGAGGGCGGCGAAATCGGCGCCTGCCGGTGGACCGACGCATCCTTGCGCCGGCTCCGCGGCGTCGGCGAAGCCCGGCTGCGGAGTCCGGTCTCGAACGAATTCGGGGAACGGCCGTCCGTGGTCGTCTGCGGAGACGTGTTTCTTGACGCCGACAGGTTCAGTCCCAAGGTCAGGGCCGTCACGTTCCGCGAATTCCCGCGGCCCGTCGCTTCGCCCGTCTTCGGCGGTCACGGCGCCCCGCCGGATCGCCTGTCGCCCCGGACCGAACTCGATCCCGGCACCGGAGACTACCGCTTCTGCGACTTCCGGGGCCCGTTCCCCAAGGAAACGGACAGAAGGCACTGACTCCCCCCCCCGACGCCGTAAGATTCCGCCCGCTTCGCCGGAATCGGGGACAAAGGAACCTCTCCCATGAAACGCCAACCCTCCTCCCGCGAAACCGGTTCTGCGCCCGAGGCTTCAGCCCCGCGATCCCCCGTCCCCGAGACCTCCACCGGCCTCTTGCGCAATGTCTCGCAAGGGCCCGAGGCCGAGCGCTGGCCCGACTTCGTCGCGCGCTACAAGCCCGTCCTCGACTACTATCTCGGCGGCATGGCCAAGACCGACCCGCGCCTCACGCGCGATCTCTGGGAGGACATCGAGCAGGAGACCTTCGTCGCGCTTCTCACGACGCTGCCCGAGGGCCGCTACGACCGCGCGAAGGGCAGCTTCCACACATGGCTCCGCGGCGTCCTGCGCCACAAGGCGCAGCGTGCGCTCGAACGGCGCGGCGAGATCGCGGCGGTTCCGGCGGACGACGCCCCCGGCGCCCCCTCCACGGAAGAGGACGATGCCGTCGCAGACCGTCTCGCCGCGCTTTCCGAGCTCTGGCGGCTCCTCGTCCGGAGCGTCTTCGCGGAAGGGCGCTTCTCCGCGCAGAGCCGGTCGATCTTCCTGCGCCTCGCGTCCGGGCAGTCCACCGTCCGCGAGCTCGCCGCCGAGTTCGGCCTCGAGGAGAACGCGATCTACCAGCTCAAGAAGCGCGTCCTGACGCGCTTCGAGGAGAAGGCCGCCGCCCTCCGCGCCGGCGGCGCGGACCTCGCCGACCTCCTCGAAAAACTCGCGACGGAACCATAAGATTCCGCGCCTCCCGCCGGAATCCCCCGTAGAGCGGCATTCCGCCGCTCCGTTCCGCGAATGCACCGCGGAACCCACGACAACGAACGAGGAATCGCGACATGGTTTGCCCGAATTGCGGCGCGAAAGCCGCCGACGACGTCCGCTTCTGCCCCGAATGCGGACGGGAAATGCCCCACACCGGCGCCGAGGAGGCGCCACCCCCCGCCCCGCCGGAACTTCCGCGCGACGGCCACGAACGGGATTTGACGCGCAAGGGCTCCGGCGCGGGGAACGGCGCGAAGCCGACCCGTGCCGAGCAGATCGCGGCGTTGCGGAGATACCAGCGCGAGCAGACGCTCTCCAAAACCGTCGCGGAAATCAAACCCGTTCCGAAAACCTTCCTCTGGTGCCTGGCGGTCGTTCCGATTGCGGCCGGTCTGCTCGCAGGATTGGTCGGTCTGCTCTTGGGGGTTTCGTGGCTCTTCTCGATCGTCTACACGGCGTCGACGGTCGCGTTCCTCTATCTCGACCAGCGCGAAATCAAGAAGTCGGGACGGAGGGGCGACGGGGGATACTGGTATTTCCTGCTTCTGTTCCTCGGATCCGTCTGCACGCCCATCTATCTTTTCTGTTCCGGGAAGGACACGAAACGCGGCAGGGCTCCCGGCTTCGTCCTTCTGGCGCTGATGGCGCTGCTGCTGGCGGTGTTCCTGTCGCTGGGCGCCTTCGTCGGCTCGCCGAAAGCGGATGCCTACGGTTCCGGCGTTTTGACTCCCTTTGGCGAAACTTCCGGATCTGTCGAAGGGACGAAGGCGTATTGCGAGAGGATCGTTGCCGTCGGAAAGCCCGCGATGCAAAGTGTGATGCTCAGCATTCAAATGCTGAGCGTCGTCCGCAACGACTGGGAGGCCACTACAGTCTTTGCGGATATCGGGGACGCATGCGAAGACTTTGCCAAGAAGGCGAAAGCCGTGGACGCAGGCGACTGCGACCGAAAGACGGCTCGGCTGGCCCGCACCTGGATCGAAACCGCCGAGAACACGGCAAACGCAATCAACAAGTTTTTCGATGAACGACGTTTGTCGATGGGCCCCGCCAACGAAAAGACGTCCAATGCGACGAGCCAAAATCTGAAACAGTTCATCGAAGCAGGCACAGCCTTCATGGAATGGGCGGAATCCGTTGGCGTGACGATCAAGGAATCCGATGACGACGACTAGCGGGGTCCGCTCGCTCGGCGCCAGCGATCTGCTCCGATCCTTCGTCGGCGAGACGGAGCAGCGCATCCGCGGGCCTCTGCCCGGACAACTTCCGCACCGTCCGCCAGAGCCTGTGGTGCCTGCCCGGCGGCTCCGACAACGCCCGCCGCCTGGCCGCCCTCCGCGAGGAGAGCGCCCAGAAGGAGCGCCTCGGCGCCACCTCCTTCGACCGCCCCGACCCCTATTTTTGAAATTGAATTTAGGAGACAAAGTTCTAACACCAAAAAAAGTGCACCTGTTTTGCAAAACAGCAAATAGGGGACAACGTTCGCAAAACCTGCTGGCCGCGCGGAGCGACCGCTCCGGCTACATGTCGAGCGGCGACAGGCCGCGGCGTTCGATGCGGTATCCACCGAACGCGCCGGTGGCGCGAAGGAAGGCGTCGGTCCGGACACGCAACGCTTCCGGGTCGAATCGCGCGGGGGAAA
>CAMOEO010000230.1 GCA_946612175.1 uncultured Verrucomicrobiota bacterium | reverse complement strand
CGAGCGCGGCGTGGGACGCGTGGTCGGTGCAGATCGAGACCGCGTCGACCCCCGGATCGGCGAACACCTCCGCCGCGCGCGTCGTCCAGCGCGCGCCGGGCGCGCGCTCCGCGGCGGCGCGGGCGCGGTCGGGGAGCAGGTCGCAGACGGCGACGACCCGGGCGGCGGGGTTGTGCGCGTAGCAGCGCAGATGGAGTTCGCTGATGACGCCGCAGCCGATCACGGCGACGCGGACTTTGGGGAGCGGGGGCATGGCGGGGCGGGGTGGGGGAGGAACGGCGGTGGATTATACGCCGTCGGGCGGCGCGGGGCAAGGGACGGGGTCGGGGTAGAGGAAGCGGCCGCCGCCGCCGTTGCGCAGGAGCGTGGCGCCGGGGCGGCGCTCGACGACGTAGTCCGGCGAGAGCTCGATCTTGCCGCCCTCGCCCGGCGGGTCGAGGCAGAAGTTGGGGATCGCCGGGCCGCTCAGCCGCGCGCGGAGGCGCTCCATGATGGCGAGGCCCGTCGCGAGCGGCGTGCGGAGGTGCTCGATGCCCTCCGCGAGGTCCGTCTGGAAGAGGTAGTAGGGGCGGACGCGGCGGTGGTAGAGGCCGCGGCAGAGCGCCTCCATCGTGTCGGGGTCGTCGTTCACGCCGCGCAGGAGGACGGTCTGGCTCTGGACGGGGATGCCGGCGTCGACCAGCCGCGCGCAGGCCTCGGTCGCGAGGGGCGTGAGCTCGCGCGGGTGGTTGAAGTGGACGCTCGCGAACACCGCGGGGCCGCCGCGCGCGGGGCGGAGCAGGCGGACGAGGGCGCGCGTGAAGCGCATGGGGAGCGTCGCGGGGAGGCGGGTGGCGAAGCGGACGACGCGGACCGACGGCACGGAGCGCAGCGCGGCGAGGATCGCCGCGACGCGGGCGTCCGGCAGCAGCAGCGGGTCGCCGCCCGAGACGAGCACGTCGTCGATCGACGGGTTCGCGCGCAGGAAGCGCGCGACCTCCGCGAGCTCCGCGTCGGAGACCGCGGGGCCGCCGCGCGCCGAGACGCGCTTGCGGAAGCAGTGGCGGCAGCGGCACGCGCACGCGTCGCACGCGAGCAGCACCGCGCGGTCGGGGTAGCGGCGGACGAGGCGCGGCAGCGGCGAGAACGGGACCTCGGCGAGCGGGTCGCGCGAGGCCCACGGCGCGGCGAGGAGCTCGCCCGCGGCGGGGACGCACTGGGCGAAGATCGGGTCCGAGGCGTCGGGGCGGCGCACGAGCGAGGCGTAGTAGGGCGTCACCGCCAGCGGGAAGCGGCGCTCCGCCTCGCGCATCGCGGGCGTGGGGCGCAGCCCCGGCCAGAGGGCGCGGAGGGCGTCGAGCGAACGGTACGCGGCGCGCAACTGGTCCTGCCAGCGCGCCGGCCCCGCGCCGCGGGCGGGGCTTGCGGGGCTCTCTGCGACCTTCTTCATGGGGGCGGGATTCTAGGGAAAACGCCCGTTTCGGGCAAGCCGAAACCCGGGATCCATTTTTCGGTTGCATTCGGAGGGGCGTTGGTCTAGAATCCCGCCCCGTTCTTGCCTCTTGGTGTAATGGTAGCACAACTGACTCTGGATCAGTTTGTCTAGGTTCGAATCCTGGAGAGGCAACCATTTTTTTACCCCGAACACCAACAAACATCCCTTACCAGGAGATACAGACATGGCCAAGATCAACTTCGGCGGCGTGGACGAAGAGGTCGTCACGCGCAAGGAATTCTCGATGGCGAAGGCCCGCAAGGCCCTCAAGGGCCAGACGATCGCCGTCATCGGCTACGGCGTGCAGGGCCCCGCGCAGGCGCTCAACATGCGCGACAACGGCTTCAAGGTCATCGTCGGCCAGCGCATGAGCGACCGCCCCGGCTCCTCCTGGCAGCGCGCGCTCAAGGACGGCTGGGTCCCCGGCAAGACCCTCTTCTCCTACGAGGAGGCCGCCGAGAAGGGCGACATCGTGCAGTTCCTCGTCTCCGACGCGGCGCAGCGCGAGATCTGGCCGAAGATCAAGCCCTTCCTCACCAAGGGCAAGGCGCTCTACTTCTCCCACGGCTTCGGCTACGAGTACAAGGAGCAGACGGGCATCGTCCCGCCCGCGGACATCGACGTGATCATGGTCGCGCCCAAGGGCTCGGGCCTCAACGTCCGCCGCAACTTCCTCTCCGGCGCCGGCATCAACTCCTCCTTCGCCGTCGCGCAGGACGCCACGGGCAAGGCCCTCGAGCGCACGCTCGCGATCGGCATCGCGATCGGCTCGGGCTTCCTCTTCCCGACGACCTTCCACAACGAGGTCTCCTCCGACCTCACCGGCGAGCGCGGCTCGCTGATGGGCGCGCTCTGCGCGATGATCGAGGCGCAGTACGAGACGCTCCGCAAGCACGGCCACAGCCCGTCCGAGGCGTTCAACGAGTCGTGCGAGGAGCTCACGCAGTCGCTCATCCGCCTCGTCGACGAGAACGGCATGGACTGGATGTACCAGAACTGCTCGGCGACGGCGCAGCACGGCGCGCTCAAGTGGCGCAAGATCTTCAAGAAGGCCGTGAAGCCGGTCTTCGAGCAGCTCTACAAGTCCGTGGTGAACCGCACCGAGTGCAAGGAGGTCATCCGCGACTGCGGCAAGAAGAACTACAAGCAGTGGCTCGAGAAGCAGCTCAAGGCGATGCGCGAGAGCGAGTGCTGGGCCGCGGGCGCCGTCTGCCGCAGCCTCCGTCCCCACGAGCCGGAGAAGGCGGGCGCCAAGACCGCCGCCGGCGTCGGCGGCCGCAAGGTCAACTAGGCGCCTTCGGCATTCGAAAGGCCCGGCGGGGCGCGGCGATCGCCGCGCCCCGCCGTTCGTTTCGCCCCCGCCGCGGTCCGCGGCGGCGCCGGAGCGCGGGTGCCTACGCGAACGCCAACGCGAGCGCGCCCGCCGCCAGGCAGTAGAGGCCGAACATCCAGAACCGCCCGCCGTGGAGGACCCGCACCACGGCCTTCAGCGCGAAGTAGCCGACCAGCGCCGCGAGCGCGGCGGACGCCAGGGCGACGGGGATCGGGACCGGGAGCCCCTCCTCCGCGGCCCCGGAGGAGCCGCGGAGCTCGAGCAGCGCCGCGCCCGCGATGACGGGGATCGACATCACGAACGAGAACTCCGCGGCCTCCTTCGGTCCGACGCCGAGGAGGCGCCCGGCGGAGATCGAGGTCCCCGACCGGCTGATGCCCGGGAGCACGGCGATCGCCTGGCCGACGCCCATCGCGAGCGCGCGCGCCCACGAGAGCGCCCCTCCCGACGCGGGCGGGCCGCGCCGGCGGTCCGCAAGGGCGGTGAGGAGCAGCATCGCCCCGTTGGCGACGAGGAGCGCGGCGACGGCGCGGGGCGTTTCGTAGATCCGCTTCACCGGGTCCCGCGCCAGCGCGTAGACGACGCCCGCCGGCACCATCGAGACAAGCACCCAGCCCGCGTAGAGCAGGCCCGCGCGCTCCCCCCGGAGGAACGACCGGATCAGCTCGCCCAGGCGCTTCCGGTAGAACGCGCAGATCGAGGCCAGCGTGCCGAGGTGCAGGAAGATCTCGAGGTCCGGCCCGGGCGACTCCACGCCGAGGAAGCGCTGCGCGAGCACGAGGTGCCCGGAGCTGCTGACGGGAAGGAATTCGGTAAGGCCCTGGACGACGGCCAGGAGGAGAGTCTTGATCGTATCGGTCATGATGCGCCGGCGGCCCGGCGGGAGAGGGGGACGCCGACGGGGCGCCATTCTAGCAGAACGCCCCGTCCGGGGAAACCAAAAACACGGGGCGACCCGGGCGGCCCCTTCGCGCTACGGCGCCTCGACCGGGTCGAGGACCCAGCGGCGGTTGTACCAGAACCACTGGCCGGGGTCGGCGCGGATCGCCGCGTCGAAGCGCGAGAGGACCTCGCGCGTGAGGCGCATCTCCTCCGCGTCGCGGTCCGCGGCGGGGTCGGCGCGGAGCGTCGGGAAGAACTCCACCTCGAACCGCCGCCACGAGACGCGGCGCATGACGAGCGGGACGATCGGCGCCCCCGCCTGGCAGGCCAGCAGCCCCATGCCGCGCGCGAGGTTCGCCGTCCCGCCGAGGAACGGCACCGCCAGCGCGGGCGTGCGCGAACGCGTGTCCGGCAGGATCGCGAAGATCTCGCCGTGGCGGACGCGGCGCAGCATCTCCACGTAGGCGCGCGGGCCGCCGTCGCGCTCCAGCACGTCCATGCCGTGCCCCTCGCGCATGCGGTTCATCAGGGCGTTCATGTAGGGGTTGCGCTGGCGCGCGGCGACGCTGAAGATCGGCAGCCCGGAAAGCTCCACGAGCGAGCCCGCGAGGTCCCAGTTGCCGCAGTGCGGCAGCGCGAGGATGAGCCCTCGCCCGTCCGCCCGCGCGAGCTCGTCGCGCAGGCGCGCGATGCATTCGTCGGCTCGCGGGAGCATCCGGCGCAGGTCGTCGAGGTCCGTCGAGCGGATGCGGAGCATGTCCACGAGGTTGAAGGCCGTGTTGCGCAGCGAGAGCCACGCGGCGCGGCGGATCTCGCGCTCCGGCGCCTCCGGCCCGAGGACGAGCCGCAGGCGCCGCCGCGCCTCGCGGCGGCGCGCGGCCATCAGCGCGTGCGCCAGGCGCGCCAGCGCCCAGGCGACGCCCTGCGCCGCCGCGAGCGGCAGCGCGCGCACGAGCGCGCCGACGGCGAGGACGGCGCCGTATTCCAGGCGCCATCGGACGGGATGCGGCTTGCCGGCCATCGCGACGCCTCCCCCGCGCTAGGCCCAGAGTTTCTCGATCTCGTAGTACGCGCGGGCGTCCGGCAGGAACAGGTGCACCATCGCGTCGAAGTAGTCCAGCACGATCCACGCGCTCTCGGCGTCGCCCGAGACGCGGGCGCCCTCGCCGGTCGCCTCGCGCACGGCGCGCTCGACGCCGACCGCCAGCGCGCGCAGGTGCGGCGCGCTCGTCGCGGAGGCGACCACGACGTCGTCGGTGATCGAGGAGCGGCCGCGGACGTCGTACGTGCGCACGTCCTCCGCCTTCTTGTCGCCGAGGGCCTTCAGGATCGCTTCGATTTTCGGGTTCGCGGGGGCGTTCATGGGGGGATTCCTTTCGTGCGGAAAATGGAACGGGCCGCCTCGCGGCGGCCCGTTCAAGCTGGCGGGAAGGACGGGGATCGAACCCGCAACCACCGGATCGACAGTCCGGAGCGCTAACCAATTGCGCCACCTCCCC
>CAMOEO010000229.1 GCA_946612175.1 uncultured Verrucomicrobiota bacterium | reverse complement strand
CCCCCCGGCGCTTCGCGCCACCCCCCTCTCGGAGGGGGGCAGGCCGGGCGCGGGGGCGGAGGGGGGCAGGCCGAGCGCGGGGGCGGAGGGGGGCAGGCCGGGCGCGGCGGCGGCGCGGAGGTAGGGCGCGGAGACGGAGGAGGTGCAGCGGAGCAGTTCCGGGACGGTGCCTTGGAAGACGACCGTGCCGCCGTTCTCGCCGGGGCCGGGGCCGAGCTCGACGACGCGGTCGGCGGCGAGGATGACGGCGGGGTCGTGCTCGACGACGAGGACGGTGTTGCCGGCGTCGCGGAGGCGGCGCAGGATCGCGACCAGGCGGTCGATGTCGCGCGGGTGGAGGCCGACGGAGGGCTCGTCGAGGACGAAGAGCGTCCCGACGAGGTTCGAGCCGAGGGCTGTCGTGAGCGCGATGCGCTGCGCCTCGCCGCCGGAGAGCGTGCGGGACTGGCGGTCGAGCGTCAGGTAGCCGACGCCGGCCTCCTCGAGGTAGCGCAGGCGGGGCAGGATGCCGTCGAGGACGGCGAGGGCGGCGTCGCCGCGCGGCGTGCCGGGCTCCGCCTCCGCGCGCGCCGCCTCGAGGAAGGCGCGCGCCTCCGAGACGGTGAGGGCGTTGAGCGAGGGGACGGTGTGCGAGGCGCCCCCCGCGACGAGCCGCCACGCCAGCGCCGCGGGGCGCAGGCGGGCGCCGCCGCATTCGGGGCACGGCGCGTATTCGCGGTAGCGCGAGAGCATCACGCGGACGTGCAGCTTGTAGGCGCGGCCCTCGAGCCAGCGGAAGAACTCCGCCACGCCGGGCCACAGGCCGCTCTCCCAGTCGTCCGTCTCGCCGTCCCAGGCCCACTTGCGCCACCTGGCGGGGAGCTTCGACCACGGCACGTCGACGGGGCAGCCGATCTCCTTCGCGCGGCGCACGAGCATGCGCTGCGCGTCGAGGAAGGACTTGGTCTGGAACGGCTTGAGGCAGCCCTCCGCGAGCGACTTGCCCGGCTCGGGGACGACGAGCGCCTCCGACACGCCGATCACGCGCCCGAACCCGCGGCAGCGCGGGCAGGCCCCGACGGGGGAGTTGAAGGAGAAGAGGTTCGGGGAGGGCTCCTCGAACGATTCGCCGCAGTCGGGGCACTCGAGGCGGGTGGAGTATCGCAGGGGATCCCCCTCGGAGCGGTCCTCCGCGAGGGGGAGGACGAGCGCCGCGCCGCGGCCGCGCGCGAACGCCGTCTCGAGGCTCTCGCAGAACCGCGCGCGCCGCGCCTCCTCGACGCGGAGCATGTCCACGTCCACGCGGAAGCGCCCGCCGCCGGCCTCGCGCACCCGGGCGAAGCCCTGCGAGGCGAGGAGCGCGAGGGCGTCCTCGCGCGGGACCGAGGCCGGGACCTCGACCTCGAACGCGACGACGGCGCGGCTTCCGGCGAGGCCGCGGCGGAGAAGGTCCTCGAAGACGGAGTCGGGCGCGGCCGGGACGATCTCGCGGCCGCAGCGCGGGCAGAAGAGGCGGGCGCAGGAGGCGAAGAGCTGCTTGAGGTGGTCGTGCAGCTCCGTCATCGTGCCGACCGTCGAGCGGGAGTTGCGGACCGGGTTCGACTGGCGGATCGCGATGGCGGGCGGGATGCCGTCGACCGAATCGACGAGCGGCGGCGGGAGGCGGTCGAGGAACTGGCGGGCGTAGGGGGAGAACGTCTCGATGTAGCGGCGCTGCCCCTCGGCGTAGACGGTGTCGAAGACGAGGGAGGACTTGCCCGAGCCCGACACGCCGGTCACGACCGTGAAGAGGCCGGCCGGGATGTCCAGGTCGACGCCGCGGAGGTTGTTCTGGCGGGCGCCGCGGACGCGGATCGCCTCCGCCGCGGGGGCGGCGGGGACCGTCTTCTTTCGGGGTGCGTTCTTCATGGGCGGAGGATGATACCACAAATCGCGGCGGGGTTGAAATCCCCCTGGGGGGCATGATAGAATCCGCCCGCGTCGAACCCCATCCCCCGCGCCGCCTCCGCGTCGCGCACCGAACCCAAGAAGGAAAGACACGATGAACAACCCGATCTGGATCATGACGTCCGCGTTCCCCTCGATGACCTTCCGGCAGGTCGCCGCGAAGGCGCGCGAAATCGGCGCGCAGGGCATGGAGCTGTGCGTCTTCCGCCGCGACGGCACCCGCAAGGACCACGTCGCCACGCACCTGCCCTACGAGCGCTTCTCGCGCGACGACGCGGCGCGCCTGCTGGACTTCCTCGGCAAGGCGAGGCTTCGCGTCTCCCTCGGCGCCTACGACAACATGATCGGCGGCGACCCGGCCGAGCGCGTCCGCAACCAGAACCACATCCTGAAGCTGATCCGCATCGCGCACCTCCTCGGCGGCGACGCGAACGACGTCGTTGTCGGGACGTTCGTCGGCTACGACAACGCGATCGGGCGGCAGGACGGCGGCTTCGAGAAGAACCTCATGCTCTACCGGAAGGTCTTCGCGCCGATCGTGAAGTACGCCGAGAGCCTCGGCGTCACGCTCGTCTACGAAAACTGCCCGATGGAGGGCTGGCAGCCCGCCTCGGCGCCGGACACCTACAACAACCTGCCCTGCACGCTCGCGGCGCGCAAGCTCATGTACGCGCTCGTCCCGAGCAAGGCGCACGGCGAGATCTACGACCCGTCGCACGACGTGTGGCAGAACATCGACCCGAGCGACGTGATCGAGGTGAGCGACATGCGGCGCATCCGCCGCATCCACATCAAGGGCACGCGCAACTACGAGCGCGACGCGGCCGCCGTCCACTGGGGCCGGCTCTTCCCGGAGCAGACGGTGGACCCGAAGCTCGCGAAGAAGGCGGGCGTCCCGATTCCCGCCAACGAATGGGACCGCCACCACTACGAGCCGCGCGTGCCGGGCTTCGGCGGGAGCGATTCGATGGACTGGAGCAAGTTCCTCGAAACGCTGATGCGCCGCGGGTTCGACGGGCCGTTCTCGATCGAGAACGAGGGCTGCAACTCCTCGCACACCGGCAACCTCGGCGCGACGGTGCAGGGCTTCAAGGCCGCGGTGCTCAACACGGCGCCCGTCGTGTGGCCGCTCGGCCCCGACGGCTACGCCTTCGACGAGTCGAGGCTCGCGCCGCTCGCGCCCGTCGCCGCGAAGGACGTCCCCGTCGTCACGATGGCCGACCTCGGCGTCCGCGGGTAGCGCCCGGGGCGCGGGGCGGCGTCATTCGCCCCGGCCGACCTGCGGCGCCGTTCCGCCGGAGAGGGCGAGGAGGCGGGCCTCGAGGAGGGCGACGCGCTCCTCGAGCAGGCAGATGCGGCGCTCGACGGAGATCTTGGAGGCGCCGATGGCGGCCTTTTCGGCGAAGAGCCGCTCGATCTCGGCCGCGGAAAGGCCGAGGTCGTCGCTGTAGTATTCGCCGCCCTCGCCCTCGATCTGCAGCTGCGTGGCCTGGAGGCCCTTGCCGGCGACCGGGGCGTCGGAGACGAGCGGGACGATCATCGTGCGGCGCTCGCCGTCCTCCCCGGCCGCGAAGCTGATGCCCGGGCCGAAGTGGCAGGCGAGGCCGCGCAGGTAGTGCTCGAGAGGCATGTCGGCCTGCGTGAGGACCGTCCGGCCGGACGGGGCGCGGAGCTGGAAGCGGAGGCGTTCGCCGTCGGGCATCGGGTTGAAGCCGATGACCTTGCCCTTGTGGTCGACGAAGTTGAGGGTCTTCTTGGCGCGGGTCTGCGCGTTTTCGAGAACGGTGATCACGGGAGGAAGGGGGAAGGGGGGGAGGAACGGCGGGAGGGGGCTAGGCGGCGAGGTCCTTGTCCACCATCGCGCAGACGCAGGAGTCGGACCAGACGTTCTCCGCCGTCTCGATCATGTCGATCACGGCGTAGACCGGGAGGATGACGCCGAGGATGCCGATCGGCATGCCCTGGCCGGCCATGAGCGAGAGCGTGAGGAAGTAGCAGCCCATCGGGACGCCGGCGTTGCCGATCGCGGAGATGCAGGCGATCAGCACCCAGAGCAGCATCGTCGGGAGCGTGAGGGCGACGCCGCCGTTCTGGAGGACGAAGAGCGACGTCACGAGGATGAACGCGGCGCAGCCGTTCATGTTGATGGTGCAGCAGATCGGGCAGACGAAGCGGGCGACCTCGGGCCGGGCGCCGAGGCGCGTCTCGGCGGAGTTGACCGTCACGGGAAGGGTCGCGGCGGAGCTTTTGGTGAAGAGCGCCATCATCACCGCGGGGGACATCGCGCGGAAGACGCGGAGCGGGTCGATCCGGCGGGCGAGCAGGAAGAGGGGCAGCACGACGAAGAACTGCAGGAGGTTGCCGGAGAGGACGACCGCGAGGTACTTGCCGAGCGAGCCGATGTCGAGCCCCGCCCGGACCTGGGCGGCGAGCTGGGCCGCGAACGCGACGATGCCGAGCGGCAGCGTCCAGACGAGGCCGCGGATCATCGTGAAGAGCAGCTCCTGCAGGCCGAAGACGCCCTTCAGCAGCGCGGACTTCTCCGGGGAGTCCTTCATCGCGGCCATGCCGAATCCGGCCGCCGCCGCGACCAGCAGGATCGAGAGGACGTTGCCCGCGAGGAACGGGTGGACCATGTTGTTCGGGATCACGTTCAGGACATGGTCGTAGAACGTCTCCGGCACGTACTTGTCCGTCGCCGCGGCGTTCTGCGCGATGACGTCGGCCGGGAGGTTGCCCGGCGCGATGAGCAGGTAGAGGCCGAGTCCGACGAGCGCGGCGGCGAGCGTCGTCAGGAGCGTGTAGACGATGGTGTGGAGGAAGAGGCGGCCCGTGCTGCGCTTGGCGCCGAGCGAGGCGAGCGTCGTCGCCACCGCGAGCGCGATCGTGGGCACCGCGATGAACTGGAAGAGCCGCGTGTAGGCCGAGGCGACGAAGTTGAGGAAGCCGTCGAGCCGGGCGAGCCCGAGCGAGCCGAGGACCGCGCCGAGGACGAGCGCCGCCGTCCAGACCGCGAACTGCTTGAATTTCATTCCCTTGGGCGTTTTCATCGGAATTCCTTTCGGAGGTTCGTTGGAACGGGGCGGGATTCTAGCAGAACGGCGGGGGCGGGGCAAGCCGCCGCAGGGGCCGGACCTTTCCCACTTTTGCGGCGCGCGGCCTCGGGGCGGAGCGCAGGGGCTCGTGTTCGGCTCGCCTCCGCGGGCTGAGGCTTGGCGGCGTGCGCTCCGGAGCGCCTCGCGCTGCGGGCGATCTCCGCATCGATTCGCCGACCGTGTTTGAAACTTGTGTGATTCCCCAGCTTCCATAGCGGTGAATCATGCGTAGAATTCGGTGAGGCTCAAGGCCATG
>CAMOEO010000228.1 GCA_946612175.1 uncultured Verrucomicrobiota bacterium | reverse complement strand
CGGAATACGACCGGATCGACGTCCGGACCGTGGAAATCAAGGAGACCTGAAATGAAACTCACGCCCTTCAAGAAACCGATCACGACCGAGGCCGAATACGGGAAGGCGCTCGCCGTCCTCACGGCTCTCGTCGACAAGGGGGACGCGACAACGGCCGAGGAGACGGCCTATCTCGAACTCCTCGGCACGCTCCTCGAGGACTACGAACGCCGCCACGCGCCCGAAGTGGAGGAGGCCGCCGCGATCTAAAATGCCGACCCGTCCGCCAGCCGCCGCGCAGACCGAATCGATCGCCGGTTCGGTGAAGAGCGTCGTCTTCCACAACGAGGAGTCGGGGTGGTTCGTCGCGACCATCGCCGTCGACGGCGGCGCGCCCGGCGGCGGCGAGACGGCAACGATCGTCGGGAAGAGCCCCACGATCTGGCAGGGCGAGGAGATCCGCGCCGTCGGCGCGTGGCGGCAGCACCCGACGCACGGCCTCGAGTTCGAGGCGACGGCCGTCGAGTGCGTCGCGCCCACCTCCGCGCGCGGAATCGAGCGGTACCTCGCGAGCGGCATCGTCCGCGGCATCGGGGAGCGATGGGCGAAGAAGATCGTCGAGCGGTTCGGAGAGGAGACCCTCGACGTCCTAGAGCACCATTCCGGGCGCCTCGCGGAGGTGAAGGGCCTCGGCGAGAAGCGCCGGCAGGCGATCAAGCGCGCCTGGGAGTCCAACCGCGGCACGCGCGACGCGATGATCTTCCTCCAGGGCCACGGCATCACCTCCGGGGCCTCGGCCAAGATCTACCGCCAGTACGGGCCCGACACCGTCGCGCTCGTGAAGCGCAACCCCTACCGCCTCTGCGCCGACATCGACGGCATCGGCTTCCTCAAGGCCGACGAGATCGCGCGCAAGGTCGGCATCGAGAAGGACTCGCCGCTCCGCGCCCGCGCCGGGCTCTACCACACCCTCCAGACCCTCGCCGAGGAGGGCCACTGCTACTGCGAGCGGCCCGAGCTGCTGCTCGTCGCCGGGAACCTGCTCGGCATCCCGGCGGAGATCCTCGACCAGGCCCTCTCCGAGGAGATCGAGGGCGGCCGGATCGACGACGACGGCGGCCGCGTCTACCTGCGCCGCCTCCTGCGCGCGGAACGCCGCGTGGCGGGGTGCGTCCTCGCCATCCTCGACACCCGCCCCTCCTTCCGCCCCATCGACGTCCCGGCCGCCCTCGCGTGGGTCGGGCGCCGCCTCCCCTTCTCGCTCTCCCCCGCGCAGGCGAAGGCCGTCGAGACCGCGCTCGGCAGCAAGTTCTCCGTCGTCACCGGCGGCCCGGGCGTCGGCAAGACGACGATCATCCGCGCGCTGCTCGACGTCTGGCGCGCCCGCGGCCTCCGCGTCGCGCTCGTCGCCCCGACCGGCCGCGCCGCGCGCCGCATGGCGGAATCCACCGGCGGCGAGGCGGCGACCGTCCACCGCCTGCTCAAGTGGAACCCGCAGCGGGGCGGCTTCGTCCACAACGCCGAGAACCCGCTCGAGGCCGACGTCTTCGTCGTCGACGAGAGCTCGATGCTCGACGTCGAGCTCGCCGCCTCGCTGCTCTCCGCCGTGAAGCCGACCTCGACCGTCGTCCTCGTCGGCGACACGGACCAGCTGCCCTCCGTCGGGCCCGGCAACGTCCTGCGCGACATCATCGACTCCGGCGTCGTCCCCTACGTCCGCCTCGACTTCATCTTCCGCCAGAAGAGCGGCGGATGGATCGTCCGCAACGCGCACCGCGTCAACCAGGGCGAGGGCTTCCTGCTCCCGCCCGCGGGGGAGCCCTCCGACTTCTTCTTCGTTCCCTGCGAGGACCCGGCGCGGACGCTCTCGCTCGTCCTCGAGCTCGTGCAGCACCGCATCCCGCGCCGCTACAACCTCTCCCCGCTCGCGGACGTGCAGGTCCTCACGCCGATGCGCAAGAACGACCTGGGGACCGAGAGCCTCAACGCCGCGCTGCAGAACGCGCTCAACCCCACCGGCCCCGCGCTCCGCCGCTTCGGCCGCGCGTACCGCGTCGGGGACCGCGTGATGCAGATCCGCAACAACTACGACAAGGACGTCTTCAACGGCGACATCGGCTTCGTCCGCACCGTCTCCCCGGAGGGCGAGTCGCTCGACGTGGACTTCGACGGCCGCTGCGTCGTGTACGCCGCCTCGGAGCTCGACGAGCTCGTCCATGCGTACGCGACGAGCATCCACAAGTCGCAGGGCAGCGAGTACCCGGCCGTGGTGATCGTCGTCGCCAACCAGCACTACGTCCTGCTGGAGCGCAACCTGCTCTACACGGCGATCACGCGCGGGAAGCGGCTCGTCTGCGTCGTGGGCTCGCGCTTCGCCGTGAAGAAGGCGATCGAGACGACCACCACCCGCCAGCGCCACACCGCGCTGGCCGACCGCCTCCGCACGCAGGGCGCCCTTCCGCCCCTCGCCACCGTCCCGCAGGACGCCCGCGCGCCGCTGCCCTCCCCCGCCGCGACGCCTTCCGCCGCACCGCCCCCCTCCGGTTCGTAGTCAGCACAG
Organism: uncultured Verrucomicrobiota bacterium; assembly: GCA_946612175.1. Taxonomy (GTDB): domain Bacteria; phylum Verrucomicrobiota; class Kiritimatiellia; order RFP12; family UBA3636; genus UBA3636. Next base: position 2,752 of record CAMOEO010000228.1, on the reverse strand, counting down.
AGGTCCTGCTCCGGCCGGGCGCTCAAGTGTTTTCAACGCACGCAGAGACCAGGCTCTGCGAGGGGGGCTTTTCCCCCCGCCGCGCCTGTGCTATCATACGCCCCAGCGATGCACACCGAGCCTTCTCCCGCCCCGCGCTTCCCGCGCGTCCTCGTCACCGGCGCCGCCGGCTTCGTCGGCCACCATCTGGTCCGCGAGCTCGAGGCCGCCGGACACACCGTACTCACCACCGACGCCGCCCCGGCCGGCTCCCCCGCCGCCGCAGGCCTCCCGTCCTACGCCCCCGTCGACCTTCGCGACGCCGCCGCGCTCCAGACCCTCGTCCGCGACGCCCGCCCCGACGCCGTCGTCCACCTCGCCGCCATCTCCTACGTTCCCGACAACGCCCACGATCCCGCCCTCGCCCTCTGCGTCAACATCGGCGGCACCTGGGCTCTCGCGGACGCCCTCCGCGCCGAGGCCCCGCACGCTCGACTGCTCTTCGTCTCCACCGCCCAGGTCTACGGCACCGCCCCCGCCGCCGCTCCGCTCCGCGAGGACTCCCCGCTCCTTCCCCTCTCCCTCTACGCCGTCACCAAGGTCGCCTGCGAGCGCTTCCTCCTCGCGCGCCACGCCGTCGACGGGCTCGACGCCGTCGTCGCCCGCCCCGGCAACCACACCGGCCCCGGCCAGTCCCCGAAGTTCGTCGCCCCCGCCTTCGCCCGCAAGGTCCTCGACGCCCTCGCCGGCCGCGCCCCCTCCGTCCGCGTCGGCAACCTCGACTCCGTCCGCTCCTTCGCCGACGTCCGCGACGTCGTCCGCGCCTACCGCCTGCTCCTCGAGCGCGGCGCCTCCGGCGGCGTCTACAACGTCGCCGCCTCCGCCAACGTCCGCATCGGCGATCTCCTCGACCGCCTCTTCGCCCTCGCGGGCGGCCGTGCTCCGATCGAGGCCGATCCCGCCCTCTGGCGCCCGACCGACGCCTGCCAGGACATCGACGCCTCCCGCCTCCGCGCCGACACCGGCTGGGAGCCCCTGCTTTCGCTCGACGACACCCTCCGCGACCTCCTCGAGGACGCGCGCCGCCGCCCCTAGCCCCGTGAACCTTCCCCGCCCCGCCCTCCTCCTCCTCGCCGCCTCGCTCGCGACGGCGGTTGCGTCCGCGCACGCCGACGACCCACCCGGCGACGGCATCGCGTTCGCGCTCGAAGCCGCCTCCCCCACCGGCGCCGTCCTCTCCGTCGCCGTCCCCGCGGGCTGGGAGCTCTACCGCGACGCCTTCCGCCTCCGCCTCGATCCCGAGGACGCGGGCGCCGCCCTCGCTCCGGGGCTTCCCCCGCCCGACGAAACCGAGCCCGAGCCCGCCTGGACCGCCTCCTTCTCCGTCCCCGTCGCCCTTCCCGACCCCCTCCCGGCGGGCGCCGCCCTCGCCGTCACCTTCCAGGCCTGCGAGCCCGGCCTCTGCCATCCCCCCGAAACCCGCCTCCTTCCCCTCCCTTCGCCTTCCGCCTCGTCTGCCTCTTCAACCTCTTCACCCCCTTCAACCTCTTCAACCTCTTCAACCCCTTCAACCTCTTCAACCCCTTCAACCTCTTCAACCTCTTCGACCCCGCCCCTCCCCTCCCTTTCCGACTTCACCGTCATCCGCTCCCGCGCGGGCTACCTCGGCCCGGAGGAGTATCTCGCCTTTCTGCAGGGCGAGGAGCCCACGCCCGACCTGCTCTCGCGCATGCGCGCCCGCGGCGGCATCGCGCTGCTGGTCCTCGCGCTTCTCGCGGGGGGCTTCCTCCTCAACCTCACCCCCTGCGTGCTGCCGCTCGTTCCCGTCAACCTCGCGCTCCTCGGCGCCGGCCTCGGCCGCGCCTCGCGCGGGCGGGGCGCGCTACTCGGCGCCGCCTTCGGGCTCGGCACCGCCCTCGCCTTCGGCGCGCTCGGGCTGCTCTCCGCCCTCACCGGCCGCACCTTCGGCGCCTTCCACGGATCCCCGATCTTCAACGCCGCCGTCGCGCTCGTCTTCTGTCTGCTTGCCTTCGCGATGCTCGACGTCCTGCGCCTCGACCTCTCCACGCTCCGCAACCGCCTCCCGGGCCGCCGCCGCCGCGCGGTCCGCCCCGCGCCCGCTGGCGGGCCCGCCGCCGCCGCCGCGCGCGGCGGCGCGCTCCCCGTCCTCCGCGCCTTTGGCGCCGGCGCGGGCTCCGCGCTGCTCGCCGGCGCCTGCGTCGCCCCCGTGCTCGCCTCCGCGCTCGTCCTCGCGGCGGACCTCGTCCGGCGCGGCCACCCCGCGGGCGCGCTCGTCCCGTTCGCGCTCGGCCTCGGCATGGGCCTCCCCTGGCCCTTCCTCGGCGCCGGCGTCGCCGCGCTGCCGCGCCCCGGCCGCTGGATGGAGCGCGTCAAGCAGCTCTTCGCCGCCGTCTTCCTCGCCACCGCGGCGTACTACATGGTCCAGGCCTACCGGCTGCTCCTGCCCCGAGAGCCGGCCTCCCCCGCGGGCCCCATCGCATGGCTGACCGACGAGACCGCCGCCACGATCGTCGCCCGTGCCGCGCAGGGCCCGCTCCTGCTCGACCTCTCCGCCGACTGGTGCCGCGAGTGCAAGGAGATGGACCGCACCACCTTCGCCGACCCCGCCGTCGCCGCCGAGGCCGCGCACTTCCCGGCCGCGCTGCGCGTCGACTGCACCGACGCCGACGCTCCGCGCGTCCGCGACCTGCTCCGTCGGCTCGAAGCCCCCGGGCTGCCCCTCTCCGCCATCCCCCCCCCGCCCCCCCCCCCC
>CAMOEO010000227.1 GCA_946612175.1 uncultured Verrucomicrobiota bacterium | reverse complement strand
TCTGCGCGGCGCCGACGATCATGTTCTTGACGAAGTCGGCGTGGCCGGGGCAGTCCACGTGCGCGTAGTGGCGCTTGTTGGAGCTGTACTCGACGTGCGAGGTGGCGATCGTGAGGATCTTGGTGGGGTCGCGGCGGCCGGCGGATTCCGACGCCTTGGCGACCTGGTCGTAGGAGATGTTGTCGGCCAGGCCCTTGAGGGACTGGACGTGGGTGAGGGCGGCGGTGAGCGTCGTCTTGCCGTGGTCGACGTGGCCGATGGTGCCGACGTTGACGTGGGGCTTGTCGCGGACGAAGGATTCCTTTGCCATGGTAGCAGACCTTGTGTTGGGTTGTTGTTGTGGTTTGTTTTGTCTTTCTGGACAGGGACGGGGTGCCGTGGAGCCCGCAATCGGAATCGGACCGATGACCTCATCCTTACCAAGGATGCGCTCTACCAACTGAGCTATGCGGGCGGGCGACGAAAGCGGGGGGAAGTCTCGCATATTCCGCGGAAAAGGTCAACCCCTAAAATTCGCCCCTCTCCTCCGCCCCTTTTTTCGCGGCTGCGGGTTCGGGCGGGCGCGGGCTTGCGGAGGGGCGGGCGCCTGTGGTAGGATTGCCGCCATGCACCGACACTCCGCACCCTTTCTTCTCCTCGCCGTCCTCCTCGCCCTCCCCGCCGCCGCCGGGACGCCCCCGCCCATGCCGGGGGCCCGCCAGGGGGGCGCCGGGCTCGCGGACACGCTGCGCGGCGCCAAGGCCGCCTTCGACTCCGCCTCGAACGAGACGGGGATCCAGGCCGACGAGGCGCAGTACGACCTCGACGGCTGGGCCACGCTCTCCGGCCACGCCGCCGTCCGCTACCGCGGCTACGAACTGCGCGCGGACCGCATCCGCTACAACCCCGACACGGGCGACGCGGAGGCGGAGGGCAACGTCGTGCTCGTGGGGCGCGACGACGGCTCGCTCTGGAAGGGCGACCGCCTCGCGACCAACCTCAAGGAGCGCGGCGGACGCGCGGACAACGTCGACCTCTACACGCGCCCGTTCCGCGTCCTCGCGGCCGACGGCGCGTTCTTCGCCCCCGCGCGGACGAACCAGGTCTACCAGATCGAGAACGCGACGCTCACGACCTGCACGAACGAGCCCGGCCATTTCCACTGGTGCGTCACGACGCGGCGGGCGCGCGTCCGCCCCGGCGACGACGTGACGGCGTGGGGCGTCGTCCCGCGCCTCTTCGGCATGCCGTTCTTCTATTACCCCTACTACTGGCGCGACCTGGCGCGCCACTACGGCTTCCGCTTCCAGCCCGGCTACAAGCACTCCTGGGGCCCCTACCTGCTCGGCACCTACAAGCTGCCCGTCGTCCGCGACAAGCAGACCAAGGCCTTCATCGACTCCTACACGTTCGCCGACTGGCGCGGCGACCGCGGCTTCGCCGTCGGGCAGAAGTTCGCGTGGGAGTTCGGCGAGGACGAGTCGCACGGCTACGTCACGGGCTGGTACATGCCCAAGGACGACGACCCTCCCCCCGTCATCGACCCGGACAAGGAGGAGCGCTACCGCGTCCGCTTCAACCACTACTGGAACGCGACCGACCGCGACCAGGTGCTCATGCAGGCGCTCTACGTCTCGGACGTCCGCGTGATGAAGGACTTCTTCCGCCGCGAGTACCGCGAGATGACGGAGCCCGACAACTACGCGACCTTCACGCACTACGGCGACGCGTTCTCCGCCGGCCTCACCGCGCGCATGCGCCTCAACGACCTCTACGGCCAGGTCGAGCGCCTTCCCGAGGCCTGGTTCGAGCTCAACGCGCTCGATCTGGCGGACACCGGCGTCTACCTCGAGAACCAGTCCGCCGCCGCGTTCCTGCGCTGCGTCTTCCCCGAGGACTCCAAGGACGAGGACTACGACGCCTTCCGCGCCGACACGCATTTCCTCCTCTCCTACCCGCGCAAGTACCTCGGGTTCCTCTCCGTCGTGCCGCGCGCCGGCTACCGCGCCACCTACTACGACAAGACCAGGATCTCCGAGTCGCACACGGAGCTCGTCACCACCGTCGGCACCAACGACTTCGACCAGGTCTACAGCTCGACCGTCGAGAAGACCGTCACGACGGAGCGCGAGGGCGACGCGAAGCTGCGCTCCGTCTTCGAGGTCGGCGTCGAGGTCTCCTCCCGCGCCTACGGCTACTGGGACGCGCAGAACGGCGTCCGCTGGCGCCACGTCGTCGAGCCCTACGCCGACTTCAACTGCGTCCCCGAGCCCAACGTCCTGCCCGAGGAGCTCTACCGCTTCGACTCCATCGACCGCATCGACGAGGAGACGACGCTCCGCCTCGGCTTGCGCCAGCGCTGGCAGAGCCGCGATCCGGGGCGGGATCCCCGCGAGCGCTTCTACGCCGACGCGTGGCTCGACTTCAACCTCGAGGCCGAGGAGGACGAGGAGAGCTTCTCCGACGCGGGCTGGGACCTGCGCTGGTATCCGGAGCCCTGGATGTGCCTCCAGGCCAAGGGCGCCTACGACAACGCCGAGAGCACCGTCGACAACGCCGAGTTCGTCCTCACCACGTGGCTCGACATCTTCCGCTGCGACGTGGAGTACCGCTACCGCCACGAGCGCAGCAGCCTCCTCACCGGGTACCTCACCTGGTATCCGAACGAGCGCTGGGGCTTCGACATCTTCGGCCGCTACGAGTTCGAGACGAGCCAGGTCGAGGAGGTCGGCGGCTGGATCCAGTACTCCTGGGACTGCTTCGCCCTGCGCCTGATCGGCTCGGTCGAGCCCTCCTACACGAACGACGCCGGCCAGAGCGAGGAGGAAGACTGGAGCATCACGCTCACGGGCTGGCTCACCGACTTCGTCCCCGCCCGCATCCTCGAGGAAGACAACCGGTGAGCGACCCCGCCGCCGCCTCCGCGCCCGTCCCGCGCTTCCGCGTTCTCGACGCCCTGCTCTCCGGCATCCGCATCGAGGAGGCGGTCGGGCGGATCGTCGCCTGGGCGCGCGACGCCGCCGCGCGGCGCTACGTCTGCATCTTCGCCGTGGACTCGATCCTGAAGTGCCGCGACGACCCGCGCCTCGCCGCCATCGCCAACGCGTCGGACCTCACGCTCTGCGACGGCATGCCCCTCGTCCTCGCCGGCCGCCTCGCCGCGCGCCTGCCCGTGACCCGCTGCTACGGCCCCGACATCATGCTCGGCGTCCTCGACCGCGGCCGCGCCGCCGGCCTGCGCCACTTCTTCTACGGCGGCGCCGACGAGGAGACCTCCCGCCGCCTGCAGGAGAACATGGAGGCCCGCTTCCCCGGCCTCCGCGTCGTCGGCCGCATCGTCCCGCCCTTCCGCCCCCTCACGGAGGAGGAGCGCCGCGAGACGGCCGCCCGCATCGACGCCTCCGGCGCGGACGTCGTCTGGATCGGGCTCGGGACGCCCAAGCAGGACTACTGGGCCTCCGAGATGCGCCCCCTGCTCCGCGCCCCCGTCCTCGTCTGCGTCGGCGCCGCGTTCCCCTTCCACGCGGGCATGGTCCGCCAGGCCCCCGTCTGGATGCGCCGCGCCTGCCTCGAATGGCTCTTCCGCCTCTGCGCCGAGCCCCGCCGCCTCTGGCGCCGCTACCTGATCGGCAACCCCCGCTTCCTCCTCCTGATCCTCCGCCAGCTCCTCTTCCGCCGCCCCGGCGGCCCCTTCGGCGAGGTCGTCCGTTCCCCCGACTAGTCCCCTCCCCTCCCGCCCCGCCCTTTCCCGACCATCTCGACCATCCCGCCCCTCCGAACCTTCGAATCTTCCAACCTTTGAACCTTCGAACCTTTGAACCTTCGAACTCCCAAACTCCCATGAACTCCGACACCATCAAGAAGGGCTTCGAACGCGCCCCCCACCGCTCCCTCCTCTACGCCGACGGCCTCAAGAAGGAGGACTTCGGCAAGCCGTTCATCGCCGTCTGCAACTCGTTCGTCGAGATCATCCCCGGCCACCACCACCTGCGCGAGGTCGGCAAGCTCGTCGCCGACGCGATCCGCGAGGCCGGCGGCGTGCCGTTCGAGTTCGACACCATCGGCGTGTGCGACGGCCTCGCGATGGCCCACACGGGCATGAAGTACTCGCTCCCGTCGCGCGAGCTCATCGCCGACTGCGTCGAGACCGAGGTCGCCGCCCACAAGTTCGACGCGATGGTCTGCATCCCGTCCTGCGACAAGATCGTCCCCGGCATGATCCTCGGCGCGATCCGCGCGAACATCCCCGCGATCTTCTGCTCCGGCGGCCCGATGCTCGCCGGCAAGGACCCCGCCACGGGCAGGGTCCTCGACTACAACTCCACCTACGAGGCCGTCTCCGCCTACAAGGTCGGCAAGCTCGACGAGGCGGGCCTCGAGCGCATCGAGCAGAACTCCTGCCCCGGCTGCGGCTCCTGCTCCGGCATGTTCACCGCCAACTCGATGAACTGCCTCTGCGAGGCGATCGGCCTGGCGCTCCCCGGCAACGGCACGATCCCCGCCGTCTCCCCCGAGCGCAAGGAGCTCTGGAAGGCCGCCGCGCGCCGCGCGGTCGAGATGGCCAAGGCCGGCGGCCCGCTCCCGAAGGACCTCATCACCGAGAAGAGCATCGACAACGCGTTCGCGCTCGACGTCGCGATGGGCGGCTCCACGAACACGGTCCTGCACACGCTCGCGATCGCCCGTGAGGCGGACATCCCCTACGACCTGCGCCGCATCAACGAGATCAGCGCGCGCACGGCCAACGTCTGCAAGGTCGCCCCGAGCTGCGCCTACCACGTCGAGGACGTCCATGCCGCGGGCGGCATCCCCGCGATCCTAAAGCGCCTCGCCGAGAAGCCCGGCCTGCTGCACCTCGACTGCCCGACCGTCTCCGGCAGGACCATCGGCGAGATCGCCGCCGGCGCGGAGATCAAGAACGACGAGGTCATCCGCACGTTCGAGAACGCCTACGCGCCCGACGGCGGCCTGTGCGTCCTCTTCGGCAACCTCGCCGAGCAGGGCTCGGTCGTCAAGAAGGCCGGCGTCTACGCCTCGATGATGAAGTTCAGCGGGCAGGCGATCTGCTTCGACTCGCAGGAGGAGGCGTGCGAGGGCATCCTCGGCGGCAAGGTGAAGCCGGGGCACGTCGTCGTCATCCGCCACGAGGGCCCGAAGGGCGGCCCCGGCATGCAGGAGATGCTCGCCCCGACCGCCTACATCATCGGCGCGGGCCTCGGCGAGTCCGTCGCGCTCATCACCGACGGCCGCTTCTCCGGCGCCACGCACGGCGCGTGCATCGGCCACGTCTCGCCCGAGGCGGCCGAGGGCGGCCCGATCGGGCT
>CAMOEO010000226.1 GCA_946612175.1 uncultured Verrucomicrobiota bacterium | reverse complement strand
ATCCGTTCGAAAGTCTACGTCGCCGGCGACAACATCGACACCGACAACATCATCCCCGCCCAGTACCTGAACCTCGTCCCGACCATCCCCGAGGAATACGAGAAGCTCGGCTCCTACGCGATGGCGGGCCTGCCGGACGACGCCGCGCCCTTCGTCGACAAGGCCACGGGCAAGACGCCCTACGGCATCCTCGTCGCGGGCAAGAACTTCGGCTGCGGCTCCTCCCGCGAGCACGCGCCCGTCGCGCTCGGCGCGGCCGGCTGCAAGGCCGTCGTGGCGGAGTACTACGCGCGCATCTTCTTCCGCAACTCCGTCGCCACCGGCGAGGTCTACCCGTTCGAGACGGCGACGCCTCTCGTCTCCGAGTTCAAGACGGGCGACGAGGCGGAGCTCGACACCGACGCGCACACGCTCACGCGCCTTTCCGACGGCAAGGTCTTTCCGCTCAAGGACCTCGGCGCCGTCGCCCCGGTCGTCGAGGCGGGCGGCATGTTCGCCTACGCCCGGCAGGTCGGAATGATCGCCGCGAAGTAGCGTCCAAGATTCGCTTGCTTCCCGCCCCCCGCTCTGCTATAGTAGGGCGCAACCAAAGGAGTACACGATGGCCAAGACCCTCAAGCTCAAGAAACCGGAACCCACCCTCGCCGCCAAGCCCGTCCTCCACCTCGCCGAACCCGGCAAGGAGGGGGATGCCGCCCCCGCGGAGGAGAAGAAGGAGGGCGGCGGCATCTACGTCTCCAGCCGCCATCGCAACCCGCTGGAGGGCGGCGTGGTTGCCGTGAAGAAGGAGAACTGGACCTGGGCCGCCGTCCTGGCGATCCTGACGACGCTCCTCTTCGTCGCGCTCTGCATCCTGGAGTACATGGAGTTCGACTTCATCTCCAAGTACTGACGTCCCGCCCCGCATGGTCTCCGCCCTGCTCGGTCCCACCACCGTCGCCCTGTGGGCGATCGCCGCGGCCCTCTTTGCCTGGTACGCCTCCGGCGTGGCCAGGCAAATCACGTACGTGACCCTCGCGGACGGCCGCCGCCAGGAGCGCCGACTGCCGCTCGTGTTCCGGCTCCTGCTGCCCCTCGCGCCGAACTTCCGCCCGCTCTTCGACGGCCCCTCCGCGCGCCGTCTCCGCGAGCGGACGGACGCGATGCTCGTCTCGGGCGGCTACGAGGGGCTGCTCGACGCCTGCGAGTTCCTCTCGCTCAAGCTCCTCCTCCCGATCTGCGGCATCCCCGTCCTGGCCCCGCTGCTGCGCCTCGCCACCCGCGCCGGCGGGGAGCGCGTCGCCGGACTCTTCCTCCCGCTGCTCCTGCTCGCGCTCGTCTGGCTCTACTCCTGGCCGATGCTCTGGCTCCGCGCAGCCGTCCGCCGCCGCCAGACCGCCGTGCTCAAGGCGCTTCCGTTCGTCCTCGACCTGCTCACGCTCTCGGTCGAGGCGGGCCTCGACTTCATGGCGGCGCTCCGCCGCTGCACGGAGCGCCCCGTCGTCGACCCGCTCACGGAGGAGCTGCTGCGCGTCGTCCGCGAGACGCAGGTCGGCTCCTCGCGGCGCGACGCCCTCCGCGCCATGGCGCGCCGCATCGGGCTGCCGGACGTCCGCTCCGTCGTCGGCGCGCTCGTCCAGGCCGACGAGCTCGGCGTCTCGCTCGGCGCCATCCTCCGCATCCAGTCCGAGCAGGTCCGCACGCGCCGCTTCGAGCGTGCGGAGAAGCTCGCCAACGAGGCCCCCGTCAAGCTCCTCGCCCCGCTGATGCTCTTCATCTTCCCGTCGGTGTTCCTGATCCTCCTCGGCCCCGTCCTCTACCGCATGGCGCACCAGATCTAGCGCCGCGCCCATCCGCGCTCATGCCGTTCGACTCCCACTGCCACTTCGAACCCGGCGACGACATCCCCGCCCTCCTCTCCCGCGCCCGCGCCGCGGGGCTCTCCGGGCTGCTCGCCGTCGGCGGCTCCCCCGAGGCCGACGCCGGCGCGCGCGCCGCCGCGGCCGCCGCCCCCGGCTTCGCCTTCGCCGCCTTCGGCCTCGAGCCCGGCATGGCCGCCGACATCGCCGACCCGCGCGACCTCGACGCGCGCATGGCCGCGCTCGAAGCGGCCCTGCTCGGCGCCGACAGTCCTGACGGCCGGGCTCCGCCCCGGCCGATCGCCGCCGCAATCGGCGAGATCGGCCTCGACTACTCCCGCGGCGAGGACGCCGCCGCCCGCGCCCGCCAGCGCGCCCTCTTCGCCGCGCAGCTGCGCCTCGCCGCCCGCCTCGGCCTGCCCTGCTCGATCCACAGCCGCGGCGCGGCGGAGGACACCGTCGCCGTCCTCCGCGAGAACCTCTCCCCCGACCTCGTCCGCGACGCCCGGGCCGGCTCCCTGCACTGCTTCGTCGGCCCCGCCGACTTCGCCGCCGCGCTCGTCCCCCTGGGGCTCTCGTTCGGGCTCTCCGGCATCGTCACCTTCCGCAGCGCGGACGCCCTCCGCGCTCTCGTCCCCGCCCTTCCGCGCGACCGCCTTCTCGTCGAAACCGACTCCCCCTACCTCGCCCCCGTCCCCCTCCGCGGCCACCCCTGCGAGCCCGCCTTCGTCGTCCACACCGCCCGCCGCGTCGCCGCCCTGCTCGGCCTCCCCGAGCCCGACGCCTTCGCGCTCTTCTCGGAGAACGCCCGCCGGATTTTCGTCCCTCCCTCCCCTTCCAAATCCATCCCGCCACCTCGCCCATGAAAGAGAAGCCCTCCCCCCGCATCCCCCGCCCCGAGTACCCCCGCATGCAGTTCCGCCGCGAAGGCGCGTGGCTGAACCTCAACGGCACCTGGGACTTCCGCATCGACCGCTCCGGCTCCGCCCGCGAGCGCGGCATCGTCGAGAAGAAGGAGCTCTTCGACCGGAAGATCGTCGTGCCCTTCTGCCCGGAGTCGAAGCTCTCCGGCGTCGCGGACGTCGACTTCATGAACGACGTCTGGTACCGCCGCGAGGTCACGTTCCCCAAGTCCTGGGCCGGCAAGCGCATCTTCCTGCGCTTCGGCGGAGTCGACTTCCTCGCCGAAGTCTGGCTCGACGGCCGGAACGCCGGCACGCACAACGGCGGCTCGGCGCCGTTCGCCCTCGACGTCACCGCCCTCGCCCGCCCCGGCAAGAAGCAGACGCTCGTCGTCCACGCGCACGACGACGTCCGTTCGCTCCTGCAGGGCAACGGCAAGCAGAGCGACCGCTTCTTCTCGGCCGGCTGCCACTACACGCGCGTCACCGGCATCTGGCAGACGGTCTGGGCCGAGGCGGTTCCCCCGCAGGGCCTCGCCGCGTGCCGCACGACGCCGAACCTCGACACGAGCGAGGTCGTGCTCGAGCCGCGCTTCCTCTCCGTCGCCCTGGGCGACCGCTTCCGCGCCGTCGTGCGCGCCGGCGGCGAGATCGTCGCGGAGCGCGACGTCCCCGCCGCGCAGGGCGCGCCCGTCTCGCTCGCGATTCCGGACGTGCGCCCGTGGTCGCCCTCCGACCCCTTCCTCTACGACCTCACGCTCACCGTCGAGCGCGGCGGCAGGGCGGTCGACCGGGTCGAGAGCTACTTCGCGATGCGCAAGGTCTCGTGCGAGGGCGACCGCATCCTGCTCAACGGCAAGCCCGTCTTCCTTCGCTTCGTGCTCGACCAGGGCTTCTACCCGGACGGCATCTGGACCGCGCCTTCGGACGCCGAGCTCAGGGCCGACGTCGAGCGCTCGATGGCGATGGGCTTCAACGGCGCGCGCCTGCACCAGAAGGTCTTCGAGGACCGCTTCCACTACTGGGCCGACCGGCTCGGCTACCTCACGTGGGCCGAATACCCGAGCTGGCGCTTCGACGCCGTGGTCCCCGAGGCTCAGCGCAACTTCCTCGAGGACTGGCAGGCGGTCGTCGCCGCCCTCCGCGACCATCCGTCGATCGTCGGCTGGTCGCCGCTCAACGAGTCGACCGGCAACGGCCTCGACGTCTGGAACATCAAGCCCGAGGACGCGGAGAAGGACCCGCGGCTCGCCGCCTACCGGCGCTTCGTTCAGACGTTCTGCGACCTCACGAAGGCGATCGACCCGACGCGCCCCGTGAACGACGCGAGCGGCTACGTCCACTGGAAGACCGACCTCTGGACGGTCCACAGCTACCGCGCCACGCCGAAGGAGCAGCGCGCGTGGCTCCTCCCGAAGGAGGGCGGCCGCCCCGTCGCCTCCAACGTCCCCGGCGCCGAGCCCCCCTACGAAGGCCAGCCCTTCCTGCTCGACGAGTGGGGCGGGTTCAAGTACCTCCTGCCGGCCGACCGCAAGGGCGGCTCGGGCTGGGGCTACAACGGCCTGTGCTTCACGAAGGAGGCGGACTTCCTCGACCGCATCGGCGCGCAGACGAAGCTCTTCGCCTCGATGAAGGAGCTGGCCGGCTGGTGCTACACGCAGCTCACGGACGTCGAGCAGGAGCAGAACGGCGTCTACACCTACGACCGCCGCCCGAAGGCCGCGCCGAAGAAGCTCGCCGCGCTCTTCGGCGCCCGGCCGAAGTGGAGCGCGTGGTGAAGTAAATATTGTTTGAACGCAAGTCACAAAAGACACAACACAGGTAGATTTAGTTTTGATTTTCGGCCATTCCTTCTACCGTCGAATTCCACAGGCTCACATGAAAACTCCCCTCGAAACCATTGCCAATCCCGGGCGCCATCGCCGGTGGCGGGACGTTCCCGGAAGGAAATACATCGAGGCGGGGGCAGGGATCCTTCTGCTCTTCCTCGTTCTCGGGGAAAGAGCGCCGACCTTCCTCTTCCTCGCCGCTCTTCTGGCGCTCGCCGGCCTTGCGGTGGCGTTCGTCGCGGCCCTCGCCGTCCGGCTCTTCACGAAGCGCCGTCCGCCCCTCTGGACCCGCCGTGCGGACGCGATCGCCGCCATTGCGATTATCGTCATTGTCGTGGGAATGGCGGGCTGTTGCGCGGACGACCTCCGCCATGACGCCCTGTTCGCGGCCGCGGAGGGTCTCGTCGGCGCGGACAAGGAAGCGGTGGAGCGCCGGCTCGGCCCACCGGAGAAACGGTTTCCCGCCGCGGAAGCCCCGACCCGTCTGACGTTCCCCCTCGGAGACCACGCCGCGGCCCGCGCGGTGGAGATCTGGACCTACCGCGCCGGCGTCTGGTTTTCCTGGTACCAGCCCTCCGTCCGGCTTGTCGTCTGCTTCGACGACCTCGACCGTTGTTTCGAATATTCCGGCGAGGACTGACCCCGCCCCCTCGGTCGCCGCCCCGCCTCCTCCCCGCCCTGCCCCATCGGTCGCCGCCCGTCGGTCGTCGACCTGCCTCCTCGCCGACCCCATCGGTCGCCATCC
>CAMOEO010000225.1 GCA_946612175.1 uncultured Verrucomicrobiota bacterium | reverse complement strand
CGCCGCCGTGCGGCGGGGGTCGAGCAGCGAGAGGTCCCACTCGGGACGGGTTCCCGCGATTTCGGCGAAGCCGCGCAGGAGGTTGCGTCCGAAACCGGTCGAACGCTCCACGGCGACCGCGATCCTTCTCTTGGCGCATTGCGTTTCCATGGGCGGGGATTCTACCCGTTTTTCCGAAAACATGGTAGCGGAATTTACATGTATCTTGTAAATTTTCACATTGCGCCGCGGCGGGCAACGGGGCATAATTGGCTGCGTCATGAACGAAAACGGACATCGGGGAAATCCGCCTGCGGGCGTCGGTACCCTTCTGCGCTGCGGCGACGTCACGGAACGCCGGATCGCCTTTCTCCGCGAAGCCGGACTGGACTGCCTCCAGATCGCCGGCGTCTACGAGGACTGGCTGGCCCCCACCGCCGTGGCCCGCGCGGCTTCGGACGCCCTGTTCGATCTTTTCGGGAACTACGGCCTGTCCGTGCCCGCCCTGTTCCTTTCCTACACGGGCCAGGACTGGGACCACCCGGAGGAAACCATCGGCCTTTTCCCCGCCTCGACCCGGAGCGAACGGATGGTCGCCACCTGCCGCCAGATGGAGTGGGCCGCTCGCTGCGGCATCCGGCTCGTCTCCTGCCACGCGGGATTCGTCCCCGAGGATAGGGATGCGTCCTACGCGCGTTTCGTGGCCGACATGAAACCGCTGCTCCGGTTCGCGGCGACCTGCGGCCAGGAGTTCCTTTTCGAGACTGGATCCGAAACGGCGGATGGGCTGCATGGACTGCTTGAAGACATCGGCGAGCCAAACGCCGGCGTCAACTTCGATCCCGCCAATGTCCTCATCTACGGCAAGGGCGACCCGGCGGAATTCGTTGCAAAATTCGGAAGCCGCATCAAGGTCGTCCACTGCAAGGACGCCAACCCTCCCGAGGCGGGGGCGGCCCGCGGCCGCGAGACGCCGCTGGGCAAGGGTTCCACCCACTTCTCGGCGCTCCTCGGGCGCCTGCTGGATTCCGGATTCTGCGGTCCTCTCGTCATCGAGAGGGAGCTCCCTCCCGGCCCGGAACAGGAAAGGGACGTGGCCGAGGCCGCCCGGTTTTTGAAGACCATCGTGAAAGGACTCTGAAAATGAAAACGCTCAACATCGGAATCATCGGCGCCGGTCGCATGGGCAACGCCCACGCGGAGAACCTTGCGAAACTCGGGAACGCGGCCGTGACCGCGGTCTACGACATCGATCCGGCCAAGGCCGCGGCCTTCGTCGGCAAATACCCCGGCGTGGCCGTCAAGAACTCCGCCGAGGAACTGGTCAACGCCCCGGAGGTGGAACTGATCGTCATCACGTCCCCCACCTACTGCCACAAGGAGGGGCTTCTTCCCGCCATGGCCACGGGAAAGCCGATCTTCTGCGAAAAGCCCCTGTGCCGCACGCAGGAGGACTTCGACGAGCTGGCGCCCCTCATTTCCTCCTACAAGAACCTCTTCGCCATCGGCTTCGTCCGGCGCTACTCTCCGGGCGTGGCGCTGATGGAGAAGCTCCTCGCCGAAGGCAGGATCGGCAAGATTGTCTGCTCGTCGGTCTGCTGCATCTTCGGCGCGTTCAAGCGCGAATGGGGCGACTGGTTCACCGACTACGGGAAGTCCGGCGGCGTGATGCTGGACATGCTGGCCCACCACTGCGACCTGCAGAACAAGTTCCTCGGGAAGCCCGTCAGCGTCTACGCGCAGGCCATGCGGCTGCCCAAGGATCTGGAGAAGCCGCGCGACTACGTGAGCGCCACCGCCGTCTACGAAGGAGGCGTCATCAGCAACCTGGAGTGCTCCTGGCTGCGCGGCGGCCCGTCGGACACCTACATGACGGTCTACGGCGAGAAGGGCGCGCTGAAGCTTTCCGATTCGGCGGGCGTCTCCTTCTTCGACATCGGCGGCGCGGAAACGAAGATGGAGGCCGACGAGGGCATCACCGGACACCTGCAGGACGACATTTCCGGCAACATGTACGCCACGGAGATTGCCACCGTCGTCGATTGCGCCCTGACGGGCAAGCCTCCCAAGGCGGGCGCGAAGGAGGCCATCGAGGCCATGACCTTCTGCCAGGGCATGATCCGCTCGGCCGAAACGGGGGAAGTCGTTCGCTTCTAACGCACCGACCATGGGCTTTCGCGCCGTCCAGATCCTGT
Source organism: uncultured Verrucomicrobiota bacterium (assembly GCA_946612175.1). GTDB lineage: Bacteria > Verrucomicrobiota > Kiritimatiellia > RFP12 > UBA3636 > UBA3636. The sequence goes on along the minus strand of CAMOEO010000225.1, from coordinate 3,170 downwards.
TCGCCACCCTCTGCGCGGTCGCCGTGCCGGCGGCGGGCCGCGCCACGGAGGCCAGGGTTCTTTTCGGCACGGGCCTCTCCGTGGACGGCATCACGTTCTCCCCCCGCGCCTTCAGCGTCAGCTGGGGCGGCTACAGCGCCATGGGGACCGGCGAGAAGGCGACGGTAAGCCGAGGCCCCGATTCATCGGGGCCGGTGACGCAAGTCGCCGCCGCCTTCACCCTCCACACCGGCCCCTCCGCCACGGCGCCCGTGTTCCGCGGCACCGGCGTCTTCTCGGAAACCGCCGACGGCGGCATCCACGCCGAATGGCGCGCCACGGCCGACAAGGCGGGCCGCTTCGCCGAGGCGTTCGTCGGCACCGACATCCCCATGCCGCGCATCGGCGGCGGCACAGCCATCGTCGACGGCGCCGACGTCCCCATCCCCGCCGCGCGCGGCTCCAAGGGCCATCTGTTCCGCGCCCCGGCCTCGTCGATCGAGCTGCGCGGCCCCGACGGCGCCGTGCTCCTGCGCATCGCCCTCGACGAGCCCACCCCCGTCCTCCTGCAGGACAACCGCCACTGGAACGGCGACGGCCTTGGCATCCGCCTCTTTTTTGCCACCGGCTCCTGCGAAGCCGACCGCGAATACGCCGTGAAGGCGGTCTTCCGCGTCGGGGATTCAGGGTCGGAGCCTCCGTCGCTCGCGGCCGCCGAGACCGTGCGCATCGTCGCAGGCCCCGACTGGATCCCCCTCGCGCAGGAGCCGTGGATCGAGCCCGGATCGGCGCTCGACTTTTCCTCCGTCCTCCCGCGCCACCAGCCTGCCGGCAAGTTCGGCCGCGTGGTCGCGCGCGACGGCCACTTTGAATTCGAGGGCCGGCCCGGCGTCCCGCAGCGCTTTTACGGCGTCAACCTTTGCGGCACCGCCAACTTGCCCGGAAGCAGGGAGGAGGCCGAACGCATCGCCGCCAACCTCGCCCGCATGGGCTACAACGCCGTCCGCATCCACCACCACGAACGATGGCTCGTGAGCGAAACCGGCAATTTGCCGCCGTCCGCGTCTGCGGACGGCACGGAGATCGATCCCGACCAGATGGCCAAGTTCGACCTCCTCGTTGCGGCGTGCGTGAAGTACGGCCTCTACCTCACCACCGATCTCTTCGTGTCGCGCTCCTACGTCGTCTCCTGGCGTTCGCTCGGCATCGACCGCGACGGGACCGTCCCCTCGGAGAAGTTCAAGATCCTCTGCGCCTTCCACGAGCCGGCCTACTCGAACCTCTGCGCCTGGGCGCGCAATTTCCTCACGCACGTGAACCCCCACACGGGCCGCTCCCTCGCCGAGGAACCGGCCCTCGCCACGCTCGCCCTCGTCAACGAGGGCAACCTCGGCAACTGGGGCGCCGCCGCGCTCCGCGACTCGCCCATTGTCGCCACGGCGTGGCGGCAATGGCTCGCCGCGAAGCGGAATGACGAGCGCCGCTGTGCGGCGAATGACGAGAATGTTGTCATTGCCGGCGAAGCCGGCTCGTCATTGCGCGGCACCGCCGCGCACGTCATTGCGCCGCAGGCGCCTGTCATTGTCTGGGATGAAATCCCGGACACCATCCCCGACTCCCTCTACACCCAGCCCTTCGCCACCTTCCTCGCCGATGCCGAAACGCGCCTCTACGAGCGCCTCCGCGACTTCGTGCGAGACGAGCTGCACTGCCCCGTTCCGCTTTCCAGTATCTCCGCCTGGTACGAGCCGGTGCAATACGCGCTGCCGCGCGCCGGGTTCGACTATGTTGACACCCACTTCTACGTCGACCACCCGGTGTTCCTCGACAAACCGTGGCGCCTGCCCTCGCGCTGCCCCAACCGCAACCCCATGACCGGATCGAACCGCGGCGCGCAGGACTGCGTCTGGATCCGCCAGTTCGGCAAGCCGTTCACCGTCTCCGAGTTCAATTTCTCCGGACCCGGCCGCTATCGCGGCGTCGGCGGCATCGCCACCGGCGCCCTTGCGGCGCTGCAGGACTGGGACGGCGTCTGGCGCTTCCAATGGGCGTATGATCGCGCGGGCATCGCGAACCCCCGCGGCCCCATGGGCTTCTTCGACATCGTGAACGACCCGCTCTCGCTCGCGGCGGAGCGTGCGGCCCTCTGCCTCTTCCTGCGCGGCGACCTCGCGCCGCTGGAGGCGGAGGAGCCGCTCGTTCTCGACCCCGCCGCCCTGTGCGACCCCGCCACGGGCGCGCCGCAGACGGCCTCCCTCGGCGACAACGCCAAGGCGTGGAAGAGCCGCGTGGGAACAAGACTGACGGGAGAGGGCGAAGCCCTCCCCGAACCCCACCCGGACGCCTCCGGAGATGGGGTCGTCAAAGGAACCGTGGAGGGGTTCGTGGAGGGGCGAAGCCCCTCTCCCGTTTGCATCGACCCCGCCACCGGCACGTTCCTCGTCGACACGCCGCGCACCTGCGGCGGCTTCGCGGAAAGCGGCGCCCATACTGCCGGCTCGCTGCGCTTCGAACTGCTGAATGTGAGCCGAAACGGCGATTCATCGACGTCGCGCAGCGGCACCGTGGCGCCAGCCACGGTGTGGGTCTCCTCGCTCGATGGCACCCCCATCGCCTCTTCCTCGCACCTGCTGCTCACCCACCTCACGGACGTGCAGAACACGGGCATCGAATACGCCGACCCGGACCTCACCATCCTGCTCAAGTGGGGCTGGCTCCCGCACCTCATGCGCAACGGAGCGGCGGAGATCGAGCTGACCGTCGAAGGGGGTTCGGAGGCAACGCCTCCGTCCTTTGCCGTTTACCGCCTCTCTCCCGGCGGCCGCCGCCTCGGCGAGGTGCCCTCTCGTCTTGAGCAGACCGGCGCCAGTCCGGCCGGGGTTCTCCACTTCACCGTCCGCACGGACCTCGACCCCGCCGCCGCCACCTTCCTCTACGAGATCGTACGCCGCCAGCCTCCTTTCACCCCCAACCCAAAGTAGGAACAAGACATGAACGCCATTCCACGCTCACAAGCCCTGCGCCGCGCCATACTTGGCGCTGTTTCATGCCGCACCATCTTTGGTGCCGTTCTGTGCCGCGCCATGCTTGGCGCGGTGTTTCTCGCGGTCTGCGCGCTCGTCGCGCTCCCGGCCTCCGCCCGCACGATCTACGATGCCGGCAAGGCGCTGCGGCAGAATTTCCAGAACAAC
>CAMOEO010000224.1 GCA_946612175.1 uncultured Verrucomicrobiota bacterium | reverse complement strand
CCTCGACCCGCGCATCGAAATCGTGAACGAGTCCAATTCTCCGCACCCCGCCACGAACGCACCCGCCGCGCCCGCCCTCCACGCGGAGCCCGCGGAGGGCGCGGAGGAGCCCGCCCCGTGAACCCTCTTGCCCGCGAGCGGCGAAGCCGCGACACCCGGCCGCAGCCGGCGTGGCGCGAGCCGCGCCGAGCAAGGCCGCCCACCCCCCGCTTCGTGCGATTTCCCTTGACACGCCGGCGGAAGTGATGCAGAATCGTGAATCAATGAAACGGAGCAATGAATCATGACGACAATGACCATCCACGTGGAGGACGACTTCGCCGAAGCGCTGCGGGCCCACGCCCGCGCCGTCGGCACGAGCGTGAACCGGGCGGTGAAGGAGATGCTTTCGCCGTTGCTCGGGCTCTCGAAGGCCGGGACGTCCGAAAGCGACAATCCCTACCTGAGGTTCTGCGGCATCCTCCGGAAGGGCGAGGCGGACCGTCTGCGGGACTCCGTCGCGCGGCAGCGAACGATCGACGCGGAGATGTGGAAATGACCGACACGCTGCTGCTGGATTCCAACGCCCTCATCGCGCTGTTCGACGGCGACCGGGGCGTGGCGCGGATCATGGCGTCGGCGCCGCGGATCGCGGTCCCGGCCGTCGTCTGCGGCGAGATCGACGCGGGCACGCAGGGCGACACGGCCCGCGCGCGGGAGGAGCGGAAAGCCTTTTCGGAACTGCTCGCGATGCCGAACGTGTCGGTGCTGCCCGTGACGCGGACGACCGGCTCTTTCTACGCCCGGGTCTTCGCCTATTCCCATTCGGTCGGCCGACCCATCCCGACGAACGACGTCTGGATCGCCGCCGCGGTCCTGGAAACGGCCGGGATCCTCTGCACGGACGACCGGCATCTGCTGTCCCTGCCGCTCGTGCGCACGATCCGGTACCGGTAGCCGTTCTCCCATAGCACCACATTCCGATAGTTCTTCCCACGACAAAATGAAAAAGCAAGACGTTCTGCGGCCGCTGCCGGCCGGCGCAATGAAATTCGGCGGACTCCTCGGCGACCGGCTGGCGCTGTGCGTGAAGCGGCGCCTCGAGAAGATCCGCTGGAAGCACCTCACGGAGCCGTTCTTCAGCCGGAGCGAGGACGACGGGCGCTGGCGCTGCGAGTTCTGGGGAAAGATCATTCGCAGCGCCATCTACGCCTGGCGCGCCACCGGCAGCGCGACGCTGCGCAAGGCGCTCGACGAAACGGTGCGCGACATCGTCCGTGCGGCGGACAAGTCGGGATGCATCTCCAGCTACCCCGCCGCCAAGCAGATGCAGGACTGGGACATCTGGGGCCGCAAGTACGTCGCCGTCGGCCTGGCGGACTACTGCCTGGAGGTCCGGAACGACCCGAAGGCGGTGGAGGCGCTTCGGCGGCACGTCCTGGCCCTCGCCGCGCAGGTGAAGGCGAGCGGAAAGCCCCTGGCCGACTTCGGCTGGCACGAGGGGCTGGCCGCGAGCTCCATCCTGGGGGCCGTGGTGCAGACCGCGCGCCTGAGCGGCGACCCCGAGGCGCTCGCCTTCGCGAAGGCGATCTACGAAAGCGGCTGCTCCAAGCGCTGCAACGTCTACGACGCCGCGCTCGCCGGCGTGCCGCCCCGGCACATCGGCAACGGCAAGGCCTACGAGATGACCGCCTGCTTCGACGGCGCGCTCGAGCTCTACCGCGAGACGGGCGACTCGCGCTGCCTCGAGGCCGCGCGGCTCTACTGGAAGTCGGTGCGCGACACCGAGATCTTCGTCAACGGCATGGGCGGCGGCAAGGACACCTGGGGGGAGTACTGGTGCGACGGCCGCTACGCGCAGCTCCGGGACGACGGCCGCGGGCTGGGCGAGACCTGCGTCGCGGCGACCTGGGTCAAGTTCTCGATGCAGCTGCTCTCGGTGACCGGCGAGCCCGAGATCGCCGACGAGCTGGAGCGCACGCTCTACAACGGCATCGCCGGCGCGATGGCGCCCGACGGCGCCTGGTGGGCGCATCTCAATCCGGTCGGACCGCTGGCCGGAAAGGGCTGGCGCCAGCGGGCCTATGACCAGATCCCCGGATACGGCGAGGACTGCTGCGTGGCGCAGGGGCCGATGGGGCTGGCGCTGGCGCCCTACGTCGCCGTGATGGCCCACGACGCCGGCGCGACGGTGCTGCTCTACGAGCCGAACCGGTGCCGGGTCCCCCTGGGCGGCGGCGCGTCGTGCGAACTCTCCATCGCCGGCGACTACGCCCGCGAGGGGAAGGTCCGGGTGGAGGTCCGGTCCGCCCCCGCCGACAAGTTCGAGCTGCGCCTGCGCATCCCCGCCTGGAGCGGCGCAAGGACGGTGGCGCGGCTCAACGGCAAGCCGGTGAAGGGCGTCAAGGCCGGCTACCTGCGCCTCGACCGCGTCTGGAAGAAGGGCGACCGCGTGGAGCTGGAGTTCGACATGGGGGTGCGGGTCATCGAGGCCTACGACGCCTCCCGGCGCTTCGCCCTCCGGCGCGGGCCGCTCGTGCTGGCGCAGGACTCCCGCCTCGGGGCGGTGGACGCGCCGTTCCGGCCCGTCGGCGGCAGGCCCGTCAAGCCCCCGAAGGGAATCTTCTTCGCCTACCGCTTCGACGACGGGACCGCCGTCTGCGACTTCGCCTCCGCCGGCAACCTCTACGAGATGCGCAACCGTCTCTGCCTCTGGATGCCGATGCCCGCCGCGACCCCCGCCCGGTAGCCCCGCCCCCCTTCCCGAACTTCCCGCCACGGCGTAGCACCCCTCGCCCCATTCGCGGGGGCGCGACTGCGCCGCCGCCCGCCGCGGAGCGGCCTTTTCGGCATCGATTCCACCGTGCGTGATTTTGCTTGAAATCGCCGCTCGTAGAGCGGATGATTGCACAAGTTTTATACACGGTGCGATTGACGCGGCCGTAAAAAATCGGCGCGGCGTGTCTATGGCAGGGTGAAGCGACCGCCCCGCCACGCGGGCGTGCACTATACCCCTTCAACCCCTTCAACTCTTCCAACCGCTTTCACCCCCAAGGACCCCACGCCATGAACGAACCTCCCCGACTCCTCCCCGAACGCCCCTCCTTCCTCGCCGCGATCTCCGGCATGATGCGGAAATCGCTGGGCTTCAAATTGCTCCTCGTGGGCGGCATCCTGCTCGTGCTGCAGATCCCGCTCGCGATGACCTACGGCGTCCGCGCCGCGCGCGAGCGGACGCTCTGGTCGGTCGAGCGCGAGGTCGCGGGCAAGTGGGGCGGCGAGCAGACGATCGGCCCGCCCGCGCTCACGCTCGTCGCGGAGGAGCGCTGGACCGAGACGCGCACCGTTCAGGGGCGCGCCGAGGAGACGCCCCGCCGCGAGACGGCCTGGCAGGTCGTCCTCCCGGACGAGCTCGCGGCCGAGGGCACGGTCGAGCCGGAGGTCCGCTCGCGCGGCATCTACCAGGTCGTCCTGCACCGCGCCTCGGTGCGGATGAAGGGCGTCTTCGCCGTGCCGCCGCGCGCGTGGCGCCACGAGACCGGCGAGGAGCGCGCCTTTGTCTCGGTCGGCGTCCCCGACGCGAAGGGCCTCAAGCGCGTCCGCCTCGTCGTGGGCGGCGAGGAGGTGCCCGTCGAGCCCGGCACGGCGCACGTCTGGGGCGCCGGCTTCCGTGCGGCGCTCGACCCGGCGATGTTCGCGCCCGGCGCCTCCGTGCCGTTCGAGCTCGAGATGGTCGTGAACGGCAGCGGCGACCTGCTCTTCGCGCCGGCCGGGCGCAACTTCTCGCTCAAGCTCGACGGCCCGTGGCCCTCGCCCAGCTTCACCGGCGAAACGCTCCCCGACGCGCGGGAGGTCGGGCCGGAGGGCTTCTCGGCCGAGTGGAACGTGATGGAGCTCAACCGCCCCTACCCGCAGACGTGGCGGTGCGACGAGTTCCGCGCCGCCGGCGCCGCGTCCGGCCTCTCCCTCGTCCTCCCGGCCAACTCCTACCAGCAGGTCGACCGCGCGATGAAATACGCGTCGCTCTTCGTCCTCGTCGTGCTCTTCGCGGTGCTCGCCGCCGAGCGCCTCACGAAGACGGCCGCGCACCCGGTGCAGTATTTCGTCGCAGCGCTCGCGCTCGTGCTCTTCGGGATGCTGCTGCTCTCGCTCTCCGAGCACATGGCCTTCGCGGCCGCCTACGCCGTCTCGGCGCTCGTCGTCGCGGGGATGACCGGCGCCTACGCGGGCGCGGTCTTCCGGCGTCGCGCCGCCGCGCTCGCGCTCGGCGGCCTCGCGCTCGCGAGCTACGCCGTGATGTTCGCCGTCCTGCGCCTCGAGTCGATGGCGCTGCTGCTGGGCACGCTCGTCCTCGTCGGCATCCTCGCCTTCCTGATGGCCCTCACCGCGAAGATGAACCGCTAGCCCTCCGTGCGAGGGATGCGCGCCGCGCGGCGAGACGGAGGGGCGTCGGCGCGGCGGGGGCGGAGGAGATTGAGCGGAGGGCGGCACGGCAACCTATGCTTTTGAATCCGGTAGGATTCTACCGAATCCGAAAATGAGATTGACTTGTGGGCTTTCCTGCCGTAGAATCCATCTCGCTTTTGACTTCGGTAGTTTTCTACCGGATTTGAAAATGGAGTCTGCGCATGATCGAACGCCCCGAATACGTGAAGCGACTTATTTCCGCCATGGGCAACGGGATGGTGAAAATCATCACCGGCGTCCGCCGATGCGGAAAAAGCTATCTGCTTTCCACCTTGTTCCGCGACCGGTTGCGGGACATGGGAGTCGACGACGCCCACGTCCACTCCGCATCGCTCGACCTCAAGCCGTATGAAGCGCTGCAGGATCCGAACCGTTTGTACGAGTACTTCGCGGAGCGCATCGTCGCGGACGGAAGAACGCACTACGTTTTCATCGACGAAGTCCAGTTGTGCCGCAAGGTTCTCAAGAAAGGAGTCGATCCGGCACGCGTCGCCCCCGAGGACACCGATTCGCTCTACACGACATTCCACGACACGCTCAATTCGCTTGCGGCGCTTCCCCGCGTCGACGTCTACGTGACGGGCAGCAACTCTCGGATGCTCTCGTCCGACATCGCCACGCAATTCCGCGGACGGGGCATGGAACTGAGGGTGCGCCCGCTCTCCTTCTCCGAGTTTCTTTCCGTCCACGGGGGCGAAAAGGCCGATGCCTGGCGAGACTACATGTCCACGGGCGGACTGCCGCAGGTCGTGCTGGAACGGGACGAGGCGGCGAAGCGCAGTCTTCTCTCCTCCCTGTTTTCGAAAACCTACCTCCGCGACGTCGTCGAACGCCACAAAATCAAGGACGAAGTGGCCCTTGGCCGCCTCGTCGACCTGCTTTGCTCGGCCGTCGGGTCGCTCACGAATCCGGCCCGGCTCGCCC
>CAMOEO010000223.1 GCA_946612175.1 uncultured Verrucomicrobiota bacterium | reverse complement strand
TTTCGGTCCTCTTCCGCCATCTGTTCCTTTTGAACGTCGGCGACGGCGTCGTCGACGACTTCCGCGGCGTCTGGTACGAGCCGGTCGCGATCGTCGCGATCCGCGCGCCGGAATTCGCGGAGGCCGCGCCCGGCGGACCGTTGTCCTTCGTCGTCAAGGACGGCAGGCGCGTGATGCAGCTCGTCGTCTCGACGGCGGACCAGCCCGCCGACGCCGAGTACGCCGCCTTCGTCTGCGAGACGCTGAGCCCGGACGACAAGGACTGGATCGCCGTCGACGACTCGCGCGTCGCGTCGCAGGGCGAAATCGCCGCGGGCGCGGTCTCTCTGGACGTGCCCGCCGATGCGCGGGCCCTCTTCGTGAAGCTCGTGGTCGCGGACCACCCGATCGCCGAAGGAACGAAATTGTCGGAGCTTTGATTCATGAAACCCCTCCTCCTTTTCATTTCCATCTTCCTCTTTCCCGCCGCGCTGCTCGCGGCGGACGCGGAAAAGCTCGCCATTTCCGGCGTCGCCCAGATGTACTGGAAAAACGGGAACCCGAACAACAAATGGAACGGCGGCGGAACGACCCAAGCCAATCTGTTCGACGGAAAATACCGAAACGGCGTCCACTTCCCCTACGACGGGCACGGGGAGGACAACATGTACATGGAGTTCAACCTCGATTCGCTCCTGTCCGGGGGATACTATGTCACGCAGTTCAAGGTCTGGCAGGCGGCCGCCCACCAGTACTCCCTCTACTATCTCGAGTCCGGAGCCTCGCAGTACGCGCCGGTCGACGGCGCCGTCGGCGTTTCCTACGCCGGGACGGACGGCGCGGCCTATACCGTCGGGAAGGTCTGCACGAAGGTGAAGATCGTCTTCAACAAGCTGACGGGCTGGTCGCCGGGCACGTCGGAGATCGAGGTCTGGGGCATCGACCCCGCCCAGATGGGATGCGCGCACCCCGCCTTCTCGGACTGGACTCCCGTCGAGGGTTCGGCCAGCTGCACGAAGCGGGGCGTCGACCGGCACAAGTGCCTGGTCTGCGGCGAAATCTCCGAACGGCCGTCGGAGCTGCTTCCCCCGCTCGGGCACGACTACGTCCCGACCCTGTCCGCGCCCGGAACGAGCTCGTCGTACGGCTCCGGGTCGATCGCCTGCACGCGGTGCGACTGGTCGGAGGTCTTCAACGTCCCGATCGACCTCGCCTCCCTCGGCGGGGTCGTCTCCCCCGGCATCGTGCAGTTCACGGACCTCTCGGTCTCGTCCGAGTGGCATCCGGAATGGGGGCCCTGCGCGGCCAACCTGCTCGACGGCGAATGGACCGGCGGCTACGGGTGGATGCCCGAGTCCCGCTCGCACGACGAATGGGCCGAATTCGACTTCGGGACCGAGATCGACCTGACGAAGGTCGAGTTCTCGGTTCCGAACCGCGCCCAGACGCTGGACTTCTACCGGGTCGAGGGCGACGAGGAGACCCTGGTCGGCTCGGCGGAGGTTGCGGCCGGATCCGGCTCCTACCGGCGCGTGACGGTCGAGTTCCGCGGCGTGTCGCTGCAAAGGCTCCGCATCCGCGTGACGGACGGATCCGGAACCTCCGTCTGGGGCCGCAGCGTCATCCAGATCTTCGAACTCCACCCCTACGGCACCGTGAAGGGCGCGGGCAAGCTCGACGTCGTCCGCACGCGGATTTTCCTCTATTGACGTCCTTCGCGCCGTGACCGGCTCGGCTCCACCGTCGCCGGCCTTGGGCCCGGGGCGCGGGCGCTTTGACTTCCGAGGCGGGGTGGTGGTAGAATCGACGCCAACGCCAACTCCAGCGCCGCGCAGGCGGCTCTCCACCCATGAAGAAGAAGACCCTCAAGATCGGCCTCGTCGGCTGCGGCGGCATGGGCCGCTACCACCTCGATTGCCACTACCGCCACGAGCCCCGCGTCGAGCTCGCCGCGTTCTGCGACATCCTCCCCGAGCGCGCGAACGGCTACGCGGACGAGTACGCGCCCGGCGCCGCGCGCTTCGCCGACTACCGCGAGCTGCTGAAGGACCCGTCGATCGACGCGGTCGACATCTGCACGCCGAACTACCTGCACAGCGAGATCGCGATCGCCGCGTTCAAGGCCGGGAAGCACGTCTTCTGCGAGAAGCCCGACGCGATCGACGCGAAGAAGGCGGCCGCGATGCGCGACGCCGCCGCGAAGGCCGGCAAGGTCCTCATGGTGATGCGCAACAACCGCTTCACGGACGCCGCGAAGTACCTCAAGCGGTTCGTCGCGGACGGCCGCGCGGGCGACATCTACGCCGGCCGCTGCGGCTGGCAGCGCCGCCGCGGCATCCCCGGCAAGGGCGGCTGGTTCACCACGAAGGCGCAGTCCGGCGGCGGCCCGCTCATCGACCTCGGGGTCCACATGATCGACCTGGCGGTCTGGCTCATGGGCAGCCCGCGCCCCGTGGCGGTGTCCGGCCAGACGTTCCGCAAGTTCGCGGAGGGGAGCGACGTCTCCGACTCCGAGCACTCGAAGTTCGGCGACGCCGTGAAGGGCGGGACGTTCGACGTCGAGGACCTCGCGATGGGCTTCATCCGGTTCGAGAACGGCGCGGTGCTGCAGATCGAGTTCTCGTGGGCGAGCAACGTCGAGAAGGAGCGCCGGTTCGTCGAGCTCCTGGGCACGAAGGCCGGCTTCGCGATCGACGGATCCCAGATGAAGATTTTCACGGAGGAGAACGGCGAACTGCTCGACGTCGTCCCGCCCGGCGTCCAGAAGGACGACGGCCACGCGCGCAACCTGCGCAACTTCGTCGACGTCGTCCTCGATGGCGCCGAGCCGTGCTACAAGCCGCAGCAGGGCGTCGACATGATCGCCATCCTCGAGGGCTTCTACAAGTCCGCCCGGCTCGGCCGCGAGGTGCGGCTGTAGCGCGCGCGGGCGCGCCGCCGGAGCGAACTCCCGGAAATCCGCCATGGACGTCTGCCTGCTCTGCAACGAGACCCTGCCGAAAGCCCGCGAGGCCGAGGCGCGCGTCCGGGCCGCCGCCCGGACGCTCGGGATGCGCGTCCTGCCCGCGGCGTCCGCGCGGCGGGCCGACCTGCTCGTCGTCGTCGGCGGCGACGGGTCGATGCTGCGCGCCGTGCGCGAGCGCGCGCAGCTCGGCGTGCCGTTCCTCGGCGTCAACGCCGGCTCGCTCGGCTACCTGGCCGCGACGCCGCTGGGCGGCGTGGAGGAGGCGCTCCGCGCCGCGCGCGACGGCGAGTGCGCCGTCGAGGAGCGCGCCATGCTGCGCGCCCAGGTCCGGCGCGGCGGCAACGGCCGCGCGGGCCCCGCGTACCTCGCGCTCAACGACCTCGTCGCCATGCGCGGCGGCTCGGGGCGCGTCGCCGCGTTCGACCTCGTCGTCGACGGCGCGGAGGTCACGACCTTCCTCAGCGACGGCCTGATCCTCGCGACGCCCACCGGCTCGACCGCCTACTCCCTCTCCGCCGGGGGGCCGATCCTCTCGCCCGCGACGCCCGCGTTCGTCGTGAGCGTCGTCTGCCCCCACACGCTCACGTCGCGGCCGCTCGTGCTGCCGGCGGAGAGCGTCGTCACCGTCCGCCTCGCCCGCGCCGAGGCCCCCGCCGGCTTCTCCGTCGACGGCGTGCTGCGCGCGCGGCTGCGTCCGGGCGACACCTTCACCGCCACCACCGCGGCCCTCAAGGTCCGCCTCCTCGTCCTTCCCGACGCCGACCCCTTCGCGCCGCTGCGCACGAAGCTGGGCTGGCGCGGCACCGTCCTGCCATGAGCGAATACCCCGAAACCGCCGACATCGAGACCTCCAACGACGACTACGCCACGCGCTTCCGCGGCGCGACGGGCGCCTGGATGCTGAAGGTGCAGGAGCGCGGCGTCCTGCGCCTGCTCTCCGGCGCCGTCGCCCCGGGCGCGACGGTGCTCGACGTCGGCGGCGGCCACGGCCAGCTCGCGCATCCGCTCGCGGACGCGGGCTACAGGGTCTCCGTCATCGGAAGCGCGGAGAGCTGCCGCCACCGCATCGCGGACCTCGTCGACGCGGGGCGCTGCACGTTCGAGGTCGGCAACGTGGTCGCGCTGCCGTATCCGGACCGGAGCTTCGACGCGGTGGTCGCCGTCCGCATGCTCACGCACTGCGAGCGCTGGCCGCAGCTGGTGAAGGAGATGTGCCGCGTCTCGCGCGGCCCGGTGATCACGGACTACCCGACCTCGCAGAGCCTCAACGCGATCGCGCCGGCGCTCTTCAAGGCGAAGAAGAGGTTCGAGAGGAACACGCGCCACTGGACGCTCTTCCGGCATCGCGAGGTCCGCGAGGGCTTCGCCGCCGCGGGCTTCCGCGAGACGGGCCGCTACGCGCAGTTCTTCCTGCCGATGGTCGTGCACCGGGCGCTCCGGTGCAAGCCGCTCTCCGCCTTCCTCGAGGGCTGCTGCCGCGCCGTCGGCCTCACGCGCCTCTGGGGCACCCCCGTCATCGGCCGCTGGGAGCGCTAGCGGGCGCCCCGTCCCGATCCTCCGCCATCCGGCGCCCCGCGCGGGGCGTTGAAGCGGCGGGGCGGGGTGTGCTATCATCGGGGCATGCAAGACGATCTCTTCCCCGCCTCCGAGGCGGCCGCCTCCCCCAACTCCGGCGCCCCCGGCGCGAACGACCCCGTGGCCGAACGGGCGGATTGGCTCCGCCGCGAGCTCGAGCGGCATACCGTGCTCTACTATCGCGACGCAGCGCCCGAAATTCCCGACGCCGAGTTCGACGCGATGATGAGGGAGCTCGCCGGCATCGAGGCCGCGCGCCCCGACCTGCTCGTGCCCAACTCCCCCACGCAGCGCGTCGGCGGCGCCCCCTCCGAGGGGTTCGAGAAGTTCGAGCACCTCCTGCCCATGCAGTCGCTCGAGAACACCTACGACCGCGCGGATCTCTCCGACTTCGACGCCATGGTCCGGACGATCACCGGGCTCGAAACGGTCGACTACGTCGTCGAGCCGAAGGTCGACGGCCTCGCCTTCTGCGCCATCTACGAAAAGGGGCAGCTCGCCGTCGCGGCGACGCGCGGCGACGGCATGACGGGCGACGACGTCACCGCCAACGTCCGGACGATCCGCGCGCTTCCGCTCCGCGTGCCGTGCGAGGCGGAGCGCCTCGAGGTCCGCGGCGAGATCTACATGCCCAAGGCCGGGTTCCTCGCGCTCGCGGAGGAGCAGGCCGCGCGCGGCGAGGAGCCGTTCAAGAACCCGCGCAACGCCGCGGCCGGCTCGATCAAGCTGCTCGATCCGCGCGAGGTCGCGAAGCGGCCGCTCTCGGTCGTCCTCTACGGCCTCGGCGAGCTGCGCGGCGAGCCGGACCCCGCCACGCACCACGCGCTCACGGAGCGTCTCGCGGCGCTCGGCTTCCC
>CAMOEO010000222.1 GCA_946612175.1 uncultured Verrucomicrobiota bacterium | reverse complement strand
TGATGGCGGCGATGGCGATCGGGCCGATGGCGCGGGGGGCGGGGTATGTCGCGCCGCAGTTCGGCGGGGAGACGATGCTGCCGTCGCTCCGGCTGGCGCTGCCGGAGCTGCGCGGTTCGGCGCCCGTGCCGGCCAAGCCCGTGGTGACGAGGCGATACCGATGGACGCGGGGGACGGAGTCATGGGAGGACGAGCGGTCGCCCGCGGTCGATCTCTGGCGCGCGGCGCAAACGGGCGGCACGTGGCGCGACCGCGCGGGCAACGAGCTGACGATCGCCCGGGCGGCGGCCTCGCTGCCGGCGTTCGAGCACGAGGACGTCACCGCGGAGGAGTTCCGCAGGGCGATGGAGAGCGGCGCGTTCGCGCTCGGAGCGGATGCGACGCCGGAGGCGCTCGCGGACTGGGCGGCGTTCTACGCGGGCGTCGAGACCGCGGGCGCCCCCGCGCCGCTGCCGGTGAACCGCTCGCGGTTCGCGGCGGCATGGGAGGTCCCGCTCTCGGATCCGGCGATGCGGGCGTATCTCTTCCGGTTCGATGCGGCGCATGCGGGGCAGGGCGGCGCGCAGAACGCGTGGTTCGCGGCGCTGTTCCGGTTCGGCGAGATGCCGCCGGACCGCGCGGCGGCGGACCGGCTGCTGCGCTCGGGGCTCCTGGCGCAGATCCACGCGACGGGCCGTTTCGCGGCGGGGGCGCGGGACCCGAAGGCGAGGCCGCGGGCGCGTCCGGACGCGGAGGTGCCGGAGGACGCGCAGCGGGCCCGGGCGCGGGCGTCGATCGAGCTGCTCGACGCGTGGTGGCACATGGATTCGACGCACTACATCCTGCTCAGCGACGTGCCGGGCGGGACGGCGCCGGCGGACCGGCTGCTCGGGACGCTGGAGGCGCTGCGGCCGCGGTACGCGGCGCTGGTCCCGCGGCTGTCGGGGCGGGAGGATCCGACGAGCGTGGTGCGGCTGTTCCGGTCGGACGACGAGTTCCGGCGCTACTTCGAGGGGACGCCGCTGGAGCTCACGGTCGCGGAGACGGCGGGGTGGTACGACGGCGGGCGGCGCGAGCTGGTGATCCGGCCGTCGTCGCGCAAGGCCGGTGTGGATCCCGACGCGACGGTGCGGCACGAGGGGTTCCACCAGTGGCTGGCCTCGGCATGGGGCGGCGTGGAGGCGCCGATGTGGTTCAACGAGGGGACGGCGGAGTTCTTCGAGTGCTACGAGCCCCGCGGGGCGGGCGCGTCGTTCGAGTTCCGCGAGCGCCGCGGGGAGTCGGAGCTGCTGGAACGGCTGGCGCGGTCGCGCGACGCGGACTGGACGGGGCTGCTGCGGGCGACGCTGCTGGCGGACGCGCGGACGTTCTACCGGCCGCCGCACTTCGGCGGCAACGCGCAGGGAAGCTACGCGTTCGCGTACGGGCTGATGTACTTCCTCTACCGCGGGGCGCCGGCGATGCGGGGGCAGCCGTGGAAGGACGTGCTGCCGGACTTCTTCGCGGCGATGGATCGGACGGGCGATCCGGTCGCGGCGACGCTCGCGGCGTTCCGGATGGGGTCGGACGGGCGGCGGACGGACACGCTGGAGAAGTTCGCGGACGACCTGCGGGCCTTCTGGCGGACGGAGTCGGCGCGGCGCGACGCGCGGTCGGCGCGGATCCCGTGACGCGCGGCGAAGTTTGGGTTTGAGGCGGCGGGGGCGCTGTGGTAGGATGGACGCCGACACCAACCCCCGATTCCGCCATGACCAAGGCCGCCCTCTTCGACATCGACGACACGCTCTACGCCCTCTCCGCGACGCACGCCGCCGCGCTGCGCGCGACGGAGGCATACGCGGCGGAGACGCTGGGCGTGCCGCTCGAGACGCTGCGCGCCGCGTACCGGCGGGCGTTCGACTGGCAGATCGGGAACCACTCCGACAACGCCGGGTTCCACAGCCGCGCGGTGCGGTTCCAGCGCGCGCTGGAGGAGCTGCGGCTGCCGCTGCGGTTCGCGGCGCCGCTGGCGGACCGGTACTGGGCGGAGCTGCTCGACCGCATCGGCGCGGCGGGCCCCGCGGACGGCGCGGCGGAACTGCTGCGCGGGCTCAAGGAGCGCGGGGTGCGGGTCGGCGTCGCGTCGGACATGACGGCGGACTGGCAGCTCCGGAAGCTGGACCGGCTCGGGCTGCTGGACGACCTCGACTTCGTGGTGACGAGCGAGGAGGCGGGGGCGGAGAAGCCGGCGGCGGCGTTCTTCGCGCTCTGCATCGAGAAGGCGGGATGCCTGCCGGAGGAGTGCGTGTTCGTGGGCGACAATCTGCGCAAGGACGCGCTGGGCGCGCTGCACGCGGGGATGCGGGCGTTCTGGGTCGAGCCAGACGCGGCGAAGCGCGCGGAGCGGCCGGAGGTGCCGTCGGTCGCGTCGCTGCGCGAGCTGCTGCCGATCCTGCTCGGGTGATCCCGGCGCGCTAGCGCGGGGCGGCGGCGAGGAGCTCCTCGCGGTCGTCGAAGTGGACGGTGCGGTCCGCGAAGATCTGGTAGTCCTCGTGGCCCTTGCCGGCGACGAGGACGACGTCGCCCTCGCGGTTGGCGAGCGCGACGGCGCGGCGGAGGGCGGCGCGGCGGTCAGGCTCGACGCGGGTGCGGGCGCGCATGGCGGGGGGGATGCCGGCGAGGATGTCGCGGAGGATCGCGGCGGGGTCCTCGGAGCGGGGGTTGTCGGAGGTGACGACGAGCTCGTCGGCGAGCTCCGCGCAGGCCGCGCCCATGAGCGGACGCTTGGCGCGGTCGCGGTCGCCGCCGGCGCCGAAGACGGCGAAGAGGCGGGCGGAGGTCAGCTCGCGGAGGGTGCGCAGGACGTTGCGGAGGGCGTCGGGCGTGTGGGCGTAGTCCACGAAGAACGCGGCGGGGGAGCCGGGGACGCGCACGGGCTCGAGGCGGCCGCGGACGGGCGGGGCGGCGGAGAGGGCGGCGGCGATGCGGGCGGCGGGGAGGCCTCGGGAGAGGGCGGCGCCGAACGCGGCGGCGAGGTTGAGGGCGTTGTGGCGGCCGAGGAGACGGGCGCGGACGGGAACGGAGGCGCGGCCGCCGGGCAGGTCGAGGTCGAAGGACGAGCCGGCGGGGCCGAGGGAGAGGTTGCGGATGCGCAGGTCGCAGCCGGCGGAGAATCCGTAGGACCAGAGCACGCGCGGGGCGGCCTCGCCGACGACGCCGCGGAGGGCGTCGAGGAGGCGGGCGCCGAAGGGGTCGTCGCCGTTGACGACGCAGGCGCGGGGGGCGAGGTCGAGGAAGAGGCGGCGCTTGGCGGCGAAGTACGCCTCCATCGTGCGGTGGTAGTCGAGGTGGTCCTGCGTGAGGTTGGTGAAGACGGCGCAGGCGAAGGCGGTACCGTCGGCGCGGCGCTGGTCGAGCGCGTGGGAGGAGACCTCCATCGAGACGGCGCGGCAGCCGGCGGCGAGGGCGTCGCGGAGGAGCCCCTGCAGCTCGACGGGGCCGGGGGTGGTGTTGTGCGCGGCGGCGGGAGCGGAGGCGGCGAGGGGGCGGGGGTCGTTCTCGATGGTGGAGAGAAGGCCGCAGGGGACGCCGCCGTCCTCGAGGGCGCGGCGGACGAGGTTGGCGACGGTGGTCTTGCCGTTGGTGCCGGTGACGGCGTAGACGGAGAGGCGGCGGGAGGGGTGGCCGGCGTCCTCGCAGGCGAGGGCGGCGGCGGCGGCGCGGGAGTCGGGGACGCGCTCCCAGGCGACGCCGGCGGGGAGGTCCGGCGGCGGCGCCTCCTCGGAGACGATGCGCGCGGCGCCCGCGGCGAGGGCCGCGGGGACGAAGCGCGCGCCGTCGGCCGAGGCGCCGCGGACGGCGACGAAGACGTCGCCGGGTCGGACGAGGCGGGAGTCGGTCTGGACGGACATGGCGGGGGCGGAATTCGGATCCGTGGACGCGGGGCGGCGGGGAGAGGCAGACCCCGGATCCGAGGGGCGCGGGCGGGGGCCGGGGCGCGGGGCTCGGATCCGGGGGCGCGGAGAATCGGAGGGGGCTAGCCGTTCTTCTTCTGGAAGTCGGCCATGAAGGCGACGAGGTCGTCGACGCCCTGCGGGGGGAACGCGTTGTAGATCGACGCGCGGAGGCCGCCCACGCTGCGGTGCCCCTTGAGGCCCGCGAAGCCGGCGGCCGTCGCCTCGGCGACGAACTTCTTCTCCATCTCCTCGGAGGCGTTGGCGCCGTCGGGGAAGATGCGGAAGGTGACGTTCATGTCCGAGCGGCACTCGGGCACCGCGGTGCCCTTGAAGAAGCCGCCGGAGGCGTCGATCGCCGCGTAGAGCCTGGCGGCCTTCTCGACGTTCTGCTTGAAGAGGTTCTCCTTGCCGACCTTCTTCACCCAGCGCGTGACGAGCGCGAGCAGGTAGATGCCGAAGGTGGGCGGGGTGTTGTAGAGGGAGTTGGCCTCGATGTGCGTGCGGTAGTCGAGCATCGTCGGGAGGCCCGCGGGGGCCTTCTCGGCGAGGTCCTTGCGGACGATGACGAGCGTGACGCCCGAGGGGCCGAGGTTCTTCTGCGCGCCGGCGTAGATCAGGCCGAAGTCCTTCACGTCGAACGGGCGGGAGAGGATGTCCGAGCTCATGTCCGCGACGAGCGGCGCCTCGGTCTTCGGGAACGCCTTCCACTGCGCGCCGGCGATCGTCTCGTTGGACGTGATGTGCACGTAGGCCGCGCCGGGCGTGAACTTCAGCGTCTCCATCGCGGGGATGCGGGTGGGGATGTCCTTGGCGGTGTTGGCGATGACGTTCACCGCGCCGACCTTCTGGGCCTCCTTGACGGCCTTGCTGGCCCAGGAGCCGGAGTTGACGTAGTCGGCGCTCGTGCCGGGCAGGAGGAGGTTCATCGGGATCATCGAGAACTGCGTGGAGGCGCCGCCCTGGAGGAAGAGCACGGCGTAGTCCTCGGGGATGCCGAGGAGCTCGCGCAGATTGGCGATCGCCTCGTTGTGGACGGCGTCGTAGGCCTTGGCGCGGTGCGAGCTCTCGAGGAGGCTCATGCCGGTGCCGCGGAAGTCGACCAGCTCGCGCTGGGCCTCCTCGATCACCTCGAGGGGGAGGACGGCGGGGCCGGCGTTGAAGTTGTAGATGCGAGACATTTGGGTGCTCCGTTGGTTGGGGTTGCGGGCGCGGGGCGGGACCCCGGCCGCGGGTGGATGGAGTGCGCCTTCGGGCGGAACCCTCGGGCGCGTGGAACGGCGCAAAATGATAGCACAGGGGGGGGCGGGGGTCAAATGGGCGGCGCGGCGCGCGGCGGGCCGTCGGAGAACGGGTCAGGACGGGCGGGCCGGAGCGGTTCCGGAATCGGAGAGCCAGCGCCAGAAGGGGCCGGCGCGGCCGCGGACGCGGAGGGGGGAGCCGTCGGGGGCGAAGAGGGGGGCATCGACGGGGTCGGGGAAGTAGCAGCCGTGGATCGCCTTGTCGAGGAC
>CAMOEO010000221.1 GCA_946612175.1 uncultured Verrucomicrobiota bacterium | reverse complement strand
ACGGCGGCGTCATCAACGAGCACCACGGCGTCGGCCTCAAGCTCGGCCGCTACGTCAAGGACCTCTACGGCCCCGCGATGCCCGTCCTGCAGGGCATCAAGAAGCAGCTCGACCCGAACGGCATCATGAACCCCGGCAAGCTGGGACTCTAGGAGGGACTTGAAAATGCACATCGAGAAATTCGAAGACGCCATCATGAACTGCCGGTTCTGCTTCATGTGCCGGCACCTCTCCGCCATCGGCAACGTCCGGCACACCGAGGCCGACACGCCGCGCGTCCGCGCCGCGATGCTCTACGGCCTGCGCACCGGCACCAACTCGTTCGACGACACGGACTTCGTCGACGCGCTCTACCGCCAGGACCTCTCCGCCTGCTGCGTGCGCCACTGCGTGAACCACTTCGACGAGAACGGCCTCGCCCTCGCCGCGCGCGCCGACGTCGTCGAGGCCGGCAAGGCCCCCGAGGCCGTCGCCGCCCTCGCGAAGCAGCTCGCCGCGACCTCCTCCTGGAAGGCCGAAGGCAAGGGCGACCTGGCGTGGTTCCTCGACGCCACCACCGCCTCCGACAAGGCCGCCGTCGCCGCCGCGAAGAAGCTCTTCGCCGCCGCGAAGGTCGCGCCGAAGGTCGTCACCGGCGGCTGCATCGGCAAGGCGCTCAAGGTCCTCGGCTACCTCCCCGAGGCCAAGGCCGCCGCCGAGGCCTTCGCCGCGTTCCTCAAGGCCGAGGGCGTGAAGACGCTCGTCGTCTCCAACCCCGCCGCCTACGATGCGCTCGCGCGCGACTACGCCGACTTCGGCGTGAAGCTCCCGTGCAAGGTGCTGCACGTTACGCAGTGGATCCTCGGCGCGAAGCTGAAGTTCGCGAAGAAGCCCGGCGCGGTCTACCCGATCGCCGACGACTTCCTCCGCAACTACGACAATCTGGACGCCCCGGAGAAGCTGCTCAAGGCGCTCGGCGCCGAGTGCAAGCCCTTCGGCACGAACGACGAGGAGACCTACAACTGCGGCGAAGGCGCGGTCGTGCTCGACCGGCTCCACCCGGAGCTCGTCGGCGACCTCGCGCGCTACGTCGCCGACCGCGCCGACGATCCGAAGAAGGACACGCTCGTTGTCGGCTCCGTCTACGCCAAGCGCGCGCTCGCGAAGGCCGGACTCCGCGTTTGCACCCTCGAGGAGCTCGCTGCGTCATGCTTGTAAACATGAAGGACATGCTCGCGCAAGCGCGAGCGGAAAAGCGCGCGATCGGCGCGTTCAACGTCGCGAACTACGAGACCGCGCTCGCGGTGTTCAAGGCCGCCGAGGCCGAGAAGTCGCCCGTGATCGTGCAGCTCTACATGCGGCTCTTCGACACCGGGAAGGCGCGCGACCTCGCGCCGACGCTGCGCGGCCTCGCGGAGCGCGCGACCGTGCCGGTCGCGCTGCATCTCGACCACGGCTCGACCGAGAAGCAGGCCGAGGACGCCCTCGCGTGGGGCTACACCTCCGTGATGTTCGACGGCTCGCGCCTGCCCTACGCCGAGAACGCGGCGCGCACGAAGGCCGTCGCCGACCGCGCCCACGCGGCCGGCGCCACGTGCGAGGGCGAGATCGGCCACGTCGCGATGGGCGACGGCACCGCGCTCACGGACGTCGCCGAGGCGGCGGCGTTCGGGAAGGAGACCGGCGTCGACGCGCTCGCCGTCTCGATCGGCACCGCGCACGGCTACTACAAGGCCGAGCCCAAGCTCGACATCCCGCGCTGCGCGGCGATCGCGGAGGCGCTGCCCGGCGTGCCGCTCGTGCTGCACGGCGGGAGCGGCACGCCCCTCGCCGACGTCCGCCGCGCGATCGAATGCGGCATCGCGAAGGTCAACATCGCGACCGAGTTCCTCGACACCTACATCAAGACGACGCTCAAGGTCTTCGGCGACCTGAACGGCGGATTCGTCCCGCCCGACAAGCTCGCCGACCCGATCGTCGACGCCTGCGCGGCGCACGTCGCGCGCCTGATCCGCTTCTTCGCCGGGCGGTAGGGCGGGGCGCGGCGGGGGTTCCCCTCCCGCCTCGGTTGTGGTACGATGGAGGGCGACGCGGCGCCCCGCCGAAGGGGCGCCCGCGCCAACCCTCCGGAGAGAACGCCATGGCCCGCACGCGCAAGGAACAGCCCCGCCTCAAGAAGTCGCCCGCCCCGCTCGCGGGGGCGGCGAACCTCGACCCCGAACGCCTCGAGGAGGAGGAGGCCCGCCGCGTCGGCGAGGCCGTCCGCTCGATGCGCGAGCGGCGGGGGCTGATGCAGGCCGAGCTCGCCGCGCTCGCGGGGATTCCCGCGCCGCAGGTGAGCGCCGTCGAGAACGGCCGCCGCCAGCCCTCGCTGCGGACGCTGCGCCGCCTCTGCGCGGCCCTCGGCGCGACGCTGGAGGACCTGCTCCGCGCGGCGACCGGGCGCGAGGCCGCGCCGGACCCCGCCACGGCGCCCGAGGCGGTCCTTCCGGGCCTGCAGGAGCTCTTCCTCTCCCCCGAGGACGCGCTCTTCGCCCCGCTCGCGCGGCGGGGCGTCGTCCGCACGACCCGCGCGGACTCCGTCTCCGCCCCGCTGCCCTCGCAGGAGGCCGTCGAGACGATCGAGCGGCGCATCCTCGACTACCTGCGCCTCGAGACGCTCTGCGGCGCGTTCGCGCGGGCGTCCGTTCCGCTCTCGCTCCCGTTCCAGCAGGACGCCGAGGGAGCAGAGCAGCTGGCGGAACGGGTCCGGAAGATGCTCGGCCTCGGCGACTCGATCGTCCTGGACTACGTGTCGGTGCTGGAGAGCCACGGCGTGCGCGTGCTGTTCGTTCCGCTGCCGCGCGGGCTGGAGAGCCTGTCGTTCTTCGCGACGGGGAGCGGCAGCGCCGTCATCGCGATCTCGGAGTCGATCACGACGGAGAAGCAGCTCTTCCGCCTCGCGCTGGAGCTGGCGTACCTCTACCTCTTCACGCGCAACGGCAACCGCCCTGTCCCCGAGGCGGCCGAGGCGAACCGCCGCTTCGCGAAGCTCTTCGCGGCGTGCTTCCTGCTGCCCCGGACGGCGGTGCTCGCGGCCGCCGCGTCGCTCGGCGCGGGGCGGGGCGACTGGACGCTGCCGCTGCTGCTGCGCGTGAAGCGCCGCTTCGGGACGAGCGCGGAGGCGTTCGCGTACCGTCTCTTCGAGCTGGGGCTGCTCTCGGACGAGGCGCTCACGGGGATGCTCGCCGCGATCCGCGGCCACTACGAGACGCACCAGTTCCGCGAGCCCGGCGAGGCGCTGCCGCCGCTGGCGCGCAACGGCCGCCTGGGCGACCTGCTGGAGCGCGCGCGCAGCGTGCGCGGCGCCTACGACGAGGCGCGCGCCATCGCCCGCCGCGCGGGCGTCCCGTTCGACTAGCCGTCCCGCTTGCATTCCGCGCGGAAATGCCTACAATGGCGGGCCGTTCCGCAACCCCCGCGCCGCCATGCCCGAAGACCCCGCCACGACCCCGCCGAACGCCGCCCCCGCGGGCGGCGGCGACCCCGTGCTCGAGGGCGCGCGGCGCTGGTTCGGGCACGAGCGCTTCCGGCCCGGCCAGCGCGAGCCCGTCGAAGCCGTGCTCGCGGGGCGCGACGCGGTGCTCGTGATGCCGACCGGCTCGGGCAAGTCGCTCTGCTACCAGCTCGCCGCGATGCTGCTGGAGGGGACGACGGTCGTTGTCTCGCCCCTCATCGCGCTGATGAAGGACCAGGTCGACGCCTTGGAGCGCCGCGGCATCCCCGCGACGTACCTCAACTCCTCGCTCGCGCCCGACGAGATGGACGCCCGCCTCGCCGCGCTGGCGCAGGGCCGCTGGAAGCTCGCCTACATCGCGCCGGAGCGCCTCCGCAACGAGCGCTTCCGCGAGGCGCTCGCGCGCGTCCGCGTCCCGCTCGTCGCGATCGACGAGGCGCACTGCATCAGCCAGTGGGGCCATGACTTCCGCCCGGACTACCTCGCGCTCGGCGCGCTGCTGCGCGGCATCGGGCCGGAGGTGCGCGTGATGGCCGTCACCGCGACGGCGACGCCGGACGTGCGGCGCGACATCGTCGCGCAGCTCGGGCTCGGCGCGGCGCCGCGCCGCGAGCCGTTCGTGCTCGTGCAGGGCTTCGCGCGCCCCAACCTCCGGCTGTCGGTCGTGCGCTGCGCGACGCACGAGGAGAAGTACGACCGCGTGGCGACGCTCGCCGAGACGCGGGGCGCGGGCATCGTGTACTGCGCGACGCGCCGCCAGGCACAGCTCGTCTACGACCGGCTGCGCGCGGACCCCGACCTGCGCGGCGGGGTCACGCCGCTGCTCTACTCCGGCGCGCTCGACGAGGCGAGCCGCGCGGAGGCGCAGGAGGCGTTCCTGCGCGCGGAGCGCCCGGTCGTCGTGGCGACCAACGCGTTCGGCATGGGCATCGACCGGCCGGACATCCGCTTCGTGGCGCACTGGGACGTCCCGGGCTCGATCGAGTCGTACTACCAGGAGGTCGGCCGCGCGGGGCGCGACGGCGCGGCGGCGTGGTGCGAGCTGCTCTTCAACTTCGCGGACGTCCGCACGCAGCGCTTCTTCATCGAGGCGGCCAACCCCACCGAGGCCGAGGGGCGCGCGCTGCTCACGGCGATGCGGACGATGTGCGCGGACGGGCCCGTCGCGCGGTCGGACGACGACTGGGCGGAGGCCTCGGGCCTCAGGAACGGCATGCTCGCGCGCACGGCGATCGGCGTGCTCGAGCGCGCCGGCTACATCCGCCGCGCGCCCGTCGCCGGCGCCGACCGCCGCTCGGCGTGGGCGACGGAGCTGCTGCCCGATCCCGGCGACGGCCCGCTGCGCGAGGCGTTCGCCGCGCGCGCCGCGAAGCGCGGCGCGGACGAGGCCCGCCTCCGCGCGATGATCCGCTTCGTCGACACGCGCATGTGCCGCCAGGCGTTCCTGCTCGACTACTTCGGCGAGGCGCCGCGCAGGGGAATCTGCGACGGGTGCGACAACGACGGCGGCGCGATCGACGCCCCGCCGCTCACGGAGGAGCGCTGGACGGTCGTGCAGAAGGTCCTCTCGTGCGTCGGCCGCATGCGCGGGCGCTGGGGCGCGAGGCGCGTCGTCGAGACGCTTCGCGGCGAGGCCACGCCCGAGGTCGCGGCCGCGGGGCTCGATGCGCTGAGCACGTTCGGCCTCCTGCGGGACCTGGACGCGGGCTTCCTCGGCCGGCTCCTCGACGCGCTCGTGCGCGCCCGCTGCATCGACGTCGGCGAGGAGCCGTGGCGGCAGCTCTCGCTCACGGACTTCGGCCGCTCCGTCGCGCTGCGGCGCGTGCCGGCCTTCACGCTGCCGTGGCCCGGCGACCCGCCCCCCGGCGCGCCGCTGCACCGCATCCGCCGCCACGCGGCGCCGAAGGCGTCCGCCGCCGGCGGGGCCGGCGCCCCGCGCAAGCGCCGCCCGCCGCCGTGGGTCTTCCTCAAGCGCCGGCGTCCGTAGCGGCCCGCGCA
>CAMOEO010000220.1 GCA_946612175.1 uncultured Verrucomicrobiota bacterium | reverse complement strand
GCCTACCGCTTCTGCCCCCTGAGCATCCGCTTCACGGCCGTCACGGACTTCTCGGACCAGACCCAGTACGTCGTTCTCAACGGCGAGAAGATCGACGACTACTCGGCCGATTTCTCGTCGCAGTCCATCGCCGAAGACTGGGAGAGCCGGAACCCGATGGGCGTGTGCGGCGCCATCAACGATTCCGGCATCTGCACGGGGCCGAAGGCCGCGACGATGCGGTGCTACGCCGTGCGCATCTACGAGAACGACGCGCTGGTGCATCTCTTCGTGCCGTATTCCGGCGCCGAAGGCGTGGGCCTCGTCGATCTGCTGACCGGCGACAAGGCGTTCAAGCACGCCGCCTCGACCGGCGCCGATCCCGTCTACGTCGCGGGTCCGCTTGCGGTCTCGGCGGAAGAGATCGCAAGGATCGGGACGGCGCGGATCGCGGACTTTGTCCTCTCGAAGGGCAAGGTGAGGAAGGTGACCGCGTCCGCACAGGGCGCTTCGACCTACCGCTGGACCCGCAACGGAACGGTCATCGGCGAGACGGACGGCACGATCGGCATCGGGTACCGCAAGTCCGGCGAAACGGACGTCTTCACGGTGACGCCGATCTACCGCGACGCGTCCGGCAGCGAGATGCCCGGCACGGCTTCCACCTTCTCGGTCACCTACAGCCCCCCCGCCCTCGTCTTCGTGGTGCGCTAGCGGGCGAACCGGCGCATGCGTCTCGAGTCCGTCTCCCTCTCCGTCGGCGCGGAAGCCCCCTTCCGCGCCCTCCTTTCGTCCGACAACCACCTCTGCCGCTGCGACGCGTCCGAGGCCGCGCGCGATCCGCGCAAGGCGGAGCTGGCCCGGAAGCGCTCCGGCGTCTTTCCCGCGGCGGAGCCGTCCTTCGCGGCGTTCTCGGCGCTCGTGCGCTCGCGTCCGGGCGAGCTCCTCCTGCACGCCGGCGACCTCTCGGACTTCGTGAGCGGCGCCAACCTCGCCGCGGCGGCGGCGTTCTGGCGCGAGGCCGGGGAGGGCCGTCCGGTCCTCGCCGCACCGGGCAACCACGAGTTCAGCCTCTACGTCGGCGAGGCGCCGGAGGACGAGGCCTACAAGGCGCAAAGCGCAGGGCGCGTCCGCGCCGCGTGGCCGAACGACCTTCCGCTCGCCTCGCTCGTCCATGGCGGCGTCCTCTTCGTCGCGCTCGACAACGCCTACTACCTCGTTTCCGAGGCGCAGCGCGCGGCGTTCCGCCGCGAGGCGGCGCGAGGGCTCCCGACGGTCCTGCTCTGCCACAACCCGTTCTGGGAGGAGGACCTCGCCGAAAAGACGCTCGCCGACGCGCACGGCCGCGCGGCGTTCCTCTGCGGCGCGCCGGACGCGGCGCTCGCCCGCTTCTCCGACCGCCGCGCGGCGTCGGTCCAGGCGCCGGACGCCACGACGCGCGCCTTCCTCGCCGACCTGCGCGCGACGCCCTGCCTCCGCGCCGTCCTCGCCGGCCACGTCCACCGCTTCCACGCCGGCGAGCTCTTCCCCGGCGTGCCGCAGATCTGCTCCGGCGCCGGCTTTCGCGGCGAGGCGACGGAGCTCCTCTTCCACGACTAGACGATCCGCACGCCATGCATTCCACGCCCCCCGCCTCCCGTCCGATTTCCCTCCTTGCCGCCCTCCTCGCCATCGCCGCCCTGCCGGCGTGCACGGCGGCGGCGTCCGCCGCCGAAGCGGCCCGGCCCGCCGTCGCGGCGCGTCGCGTCGAATCGGCCGCCGCCCGCTTCGGCACGGCGCCGGACGCCTCGGGCGGCGCCGCCGCGGGCTGGACGTTCGTCTCGATCACCAATGGAATCTACGACGCCGGCACGGCCCCGCCCGCCCACGACGCCGACCTCTGCGGCTTCTTCCGCTGCTTCTGGGACGACGGCGGGCTGCTCGTCGAATGCGTGGCGCGCGACGACGACGTGTGCGTCGACGCCTGCAAGCCCGGCGACCTCTCCTGCCGCTCGTGGACCGACGACTGCACGGAGATCTTCCTCGACGGCGCTCTCGCGCGCCTCCCGGACAGCCGCGCCGACGGCGGCGTCCATCTCGCGCACGGCGGCGAGTTCGTCCTGACGGCCAACGGCGCCGCGATGAGCGACTATTCCTCCGCGCGACGCGGCTACCTGCCGCCCGCCGCCGCCTTCGCGCCGGTCGCCGCGCCGCGCACCAACGCCTGGTGGACCGGGGAGGCGTTCTGGAGCGGGGACGCGAAGTCCGGCGGCTACGCGACGCGCTTCTACGTCCCCTGGGCGGCGATGGCGCTCGCCTCGGTCCCCGAGCGCGTCGGCTTCACGATCTCCTTCCAGGACGACGACCGCGGCGGAGAGCGCGACCACACGCTCTACTGGACGGGGTCGCCCGACCTTCCCTTCCGCAACGAGAGCGCGTTCGGCGACATCGTCTTCGAGGGCGCGGAGCTCCCGGCCGCGTTCGCCGCGCCCTTCACCTCGCGCGCCGTCCTCCAGCGCGACTGCCCGCTGCCGGTCTGGGGCACGGCCGCGCCGGGCGCGGAGGTCGAGGTCGCGCTGGACGCGCGGACCGAGCGCGCCGCCGCCGGGCCGGACGGACGCTGGCGCGTCGTCTTCCCGCCGCAGACGGAGCCGGGCGCGGGGCACACGCTGGTGCTGCGCGCCGAAGGCACGACCGCCGCGGCGCTCGACGACATCGCGATCGGCGACGTGTGGCTCTGCTCCGGGCAGTCCAACATGGACATGAACTACGGCTGGGGGCTCACGCGCGGCAGGGAGGACATGGAGACCGCGGACGACCCGCTGATGCGCCTCTTCGACGACCGCAACGCCGCGTCGCTCGCGCCCCTCGCGGACCTCTCGCGGCCGGCGGAATGGACCGCCTCGGACTTCGCGCATGCGAAGGGCTTCTCCGCGTGCGGCTGGTTCTTCGGACAGGCGCTGCGCAAGGCGATGCCCGAGGTGCCGATCGGCCTGATCGAGGCCTCGTGGTCCGGTTCGCCGATCAAGACCTGGCTCTCGCGGGAGGCCTACTGCGGCATCGACGCCGGGTGCGAGGCGGCGTATCGGAGCGCCGTCGCCAACGTCGCCGACTACGAGGCGCGCGGCGGCAAGGCGGAGTTCGACAGGCGCTTCGCGCTCTGGACCGAGGAATGCGCGACGCGCGGCGACATCCACGCCGAAGCGCCCGACTGCGACGACGCCGGCTGGCGCGAGGTCGCCCTGCCCGGGTCCTTCGAGTCGCAGTTCGGCGCCGGCTTCGACGGGTGCGTCTGGTACCGCCGCGCGTTCGACCTCTCGGCCGCGCAGGCCGCGGCGCCGGATGCCGTGCTCGCGCTCGGTCCGATCGACGACGACGACGAAACATGGGTCAACGGCGTGCCCGTCGGCGCGACGAAGGGCTGGACGGTGGAGCGCCGCTACAAGGTCCCTTCGGGCGTGCTGCGCGAAGGGCGCAACGTCGTGGCGATCCGCGCCAGGGACTACAGTGGAGGCGGCGGGCTGTGGGGCCGGCCGGAGGCGCTCGCGCTTTCCTTCGGCGCTTCCGGACTCGCGCCCGTCCCGCTGGCGGGGACGTGGCGCGCAAGCGCCTTCGCGTTCGATCCCCGCCCCGTATCCGGCGAAGTGGACTGCCGGATCCCCACGGCCTGCTACAACGCCATGCTCCACCCGCTCTTCCCGCTGGCGCTCAAGGGCGCGATCTGGTACCAGGGCTGCACCGACGTGAACATGGCGCCGCGCTACGCGAGCTATTTCCGCGCGATGGCGGCGGACTGGCGCGCGCACTTCACGCATCCGGACGGACTGCCGATCTACCTCGTGCAGCTCGCCGCCTACCTCGACACCCACGACGAGCCCCTCGACTCCCGGTGGGCCGCCATGCGCTGGGTCCAGATGCGGCTCGGCGAAACGGTGGAGCGCTGCGGAACGGCCGTGGCGATCGATGTCGGCGACCACGGCAACATCCATCCCAAGGACAAGAAGACCGTCGGCGAGCGGCTGGCCCGCCTCGCGCTCGTCCGCACCTACGGGCGCACGGACCTCGTCGAGGCCGGGCCGGTCCCGCTCCGCGCGGAGCGCCGCGGCGGCTGCGTGGCCGTCGCGTTCAAGAACGCCGCCGGCCTCGCCACGTCGGACGGCGGCCCCGTCCGCGGCTTCCAGCTCGTCGACGGAGCGGGGAAGGCCGTGTGGGCGGAGGCGCGGACCGAGGGCGAGGCCGTCCTCGTGTCCGTCCCGCCGGGATTCGCGGCGGCGCGCGTCCGCCACGCCTGGGACGACTACCCCGTCTGCAATCTCGTGAACGGCGACGCGCTGCCGTGCGGACCGTTCGAACTGGACATCGCCGGCGGCAACGGCCGCGAGGAGCCTCTTCCATGAACGAACCTTCCGAATCCCCTGCACGGGCCCTCCCGAACGGCGGCCTCTGGCCGGACGCCGCCGGCGTCCACGTCAACGCCCACGGCGGCGGGCTGCTCAAGGAGGGCGGCCTCTGGTACTGGTACGGCGAGCATAAGACCGCGGGCCGCGCCGGCAACGCGGCCAACGTCGGCGTGCGCGTCTATTCCTCCCCGGACCTGCTCGCCTGGACCGACCGCGGCGTCGCGCTGGCCGTCGAGCCGGACGAGGCGTCCGACATCGCGCGCGGATGCATCCTCGAGCGCCCGAAGGTCGTGAAGGCCGCGACCGGCCGGTTCGTCATGTTCTTCCACCTCGAGCGCAAGGGCCTGGGCTACGCGGACGCGCGCGTCGGCATCGCCGTTGCGGACCGCCCCGAGGGCCCCTTCGCGTTCGTCCGCTCCCTGCGCCCGCACGGCGAGTTCTGCCGCGACATGACGCTCTTCCGGGACGACGACGGTTCGACCTGGCACGTCTTCGCCTCGGAGGACAACGCCACGCTCCACGTCGCCGAGCTGACGCCGGACTGCCTCGACTACACCGGCCGCTGGTGGCGCATGGCCGAGCGGACCTGGACGGAGGCGCCCGCCGTCTTCAAGCACGACGGGTGGTACCATCTGCTCGGCTCGGGCTGCACCGGTTGGGCGCCGAACGCCGCGCGCTCCTTCCGCGCGCGGCGGATGTCCGGCCCGTGGGAGCCGACGGGCAACCCGTGCCGCGGCGTCAATCCCGCCAACGGCCTCGGGCCGGAAAAGACCTGGGGCGCGCAGTCGACCTTCGCCATCCCGCCCGACGAGACGACCGGCGGGCGCTGGATCGCGATGTTCGACCTGTGGCGCCCCGACGACGCCATCGACGGCCGCTACGCCTGGCTGCCCGCCGACTTCCGCGACGGCCGCCTCGAAATCGCCTGGCACGACACCTTCCCGCCCGCGGCTCTTGCGCCTTCTTCATCTCCATCTTCACGTTGAAGAAAATGCCGAGTGCAAAGCGCACGCCATTGGCGAAGGGCGACCGTGAGTCATTGCTACAACCAACCCACTAAAATTGCTCCAACTTGTTCACTAAAATTGCTCCAAGTTGTCCAATAGAATTGCTCCAAGTTGT
>CAMOEO010000219.1 GCA_946612175.1 uncultured Verrucomicrobiota bacterium | reverse complement strand
GCGACGGCGTTGGCGCCGGTGTCGCGGTAGACCTGCAGGCCGACGGCGTTCTTGCCGTTGAACTCGCCGATGAAGCCCGTCTGCTGCGGCCCGAGCTCGGCGCGGCCGACGTCGCGGATCCGGAGCGCGTTGCCGTTCTCGTCCGTGCGGATCACGATGTTCTCGAACTGTTCCGGCGTCTGCAGGCGCCCGAGCGTGTTGATGCGATACTGCACGTAGGGGTTGGCGCGCTCGCCGCCGACGGAGCCGGCGGTCGCCTGGATGTTCTGCGAGGCGACGGCGGCGTTGATCTCGGTGACCGAGACGCCGAGGCCGTCCATGCGCACCGGGTCGAGCCAGATGCGCATCGCGTAGGTGTCGCCCATGGCCGTCACGGATCCGACGCCGTCGACGCGCGCGAGCGCGTCGGCGACGTTCTTCGAGACGTAGTTGTTCAGTTCCATCGTCGACATGTGCGAGCCATCCGTGAGGAACGCGTACATGCAGAGAATGTCCGTGGACTGCTTGCTCACGCGGACGCCCTGGCGCGTCACCTCCTCCGGCAGCGAGGGCTCGGCGCGCTTCACCGCGTTCTGGACGTTGACCATCGCGATGTCGGTGTCCGTCCCGGGCTTGAAGTAGACGCGGGCGAAGAAGTTGCCGTTGTCCTCCGCGTTGCAGGAGAAGTAGAGCATGTCGTCGACGCCGTTGATCTGCGCCTCGATGGCGGTGCCGACGGTGTCCTTGATCGTCTGGGAGGTCGCACCGGGATAGTTGCACATCACGTTGATCTGCGGGGGCGCGATGTCCGGATACTCCTCGACGGGGAGCTTCTGGATGCAGATCGCGCCCGCGAGCATGAGTACGAGCGAGCAGACGAAGGCGAGCCGGGGTCGGTCGATGAAGATTTTGGAGAACATTGTCGGTTTCGGTTTTTTGGGTTGAAAGGGCGCGGGGTCAGGCGGCAAGTTGTCGGCGGATTTCCTCCGCGAAGTCGTCGCGGACATTGGCTTCGTTTGCGAAGTCGGGCCAGCGGGCGACGGCGGCGCGGACGCGGTCGAGGTCCTCGCGGGCGCGGCGCGGCTTGAGGCCGGCGGCGCGGGCGGCGGCGAGAAGGTCGTCGTCGCCGATGTCGCGGCGCTTGCCGTTCACGGACATCTGGTGCGCGCCGGTCCACGCGCCTTCGGGGTTGTAGGCGTAGGCGACGTCGAACGCCGGCGCGAGCGACCACGCGCCCGCGCGGTCCATCAGGAACGCGACGTTCTTCACGTGGTCGTCGCAGTTCCACGCCAGCACGTTGAAGCACATCCGGCGGAAGAGCTGGTCCTGCGCGCGCATGTCGCCGACGATCCGGGCGCAGAGGTCGAACGCGTCTTCGTAGGAGTAGAGTGCCGGCTCGTTGAAGTCGAAGTGCTCCAGCGCGGCGAGCGACTGCATGTGCAGCTTGCCGCCGCCGGGGAGACGGTCGAAGCGGCGCGTCATGAAGTGGCGTCCGTCCCAGAGCCGGCATTCGCTCATCTCAAGGCCCGCTTCGCGCGCCATCAGGTGGTAGGCGTATTCGACGCGGCCGTAGCCGCTGCGGTCGGAGCCCTCCTTGTCGCCGTTTCCGTCGAGGCCGTCGAACTTGAGGAGCCAGTAGCCGAACCCCTCCGGCAGGCGCGTCTGGCCGGAACGAACCTCGCCCGTCGCCTCGTTCCAGCCGATCAGCGCCTTCGCGCGCGCGCCGCCGGCGGACGAGCCGACCTTGAGGATCGGGGCGAAGTCGGTCATCCCCGGCACGAGCGTCGCGCGAGCCTCGGTGCGCCGCCGAAGCACCTCGGCGGCGAGGCGCGCGAGGTCGTCCACACGGACGGCCTCCGCCTCGTCGCCTTCCCGGAAGAGCGCCGGACGGAACTCGAGCGCGCCCATCCCGCGCGTGCCGGTGTAGCAGAGCCGGTCGATGGGCGTGAGACTTCCGGGGTCCTCGCCGCGCGCTTTCACCCACGTGCGCAGGACGGCGTTTCCGAACTTGTCCGGGAGCGAGTCCGCGAGCAGTCCGGGCAGTCCGTGGAAGGAGTCCGGATTCAACGCCGGAAACGAGTAGACTTCGTCTCGCAGGGGCATCTTCACCGGCGCGACCTGGACGCCAAGGGCGACAAAGTCGGGGTCGTATTGGAAGCGCGCCGCGCGCTCTCCGTCGTGGAGCGAAACCGAGCCGACGGGCGTGCCCCAGAGGTAGACGTTGGCCAGATGGTTCACCGCTCGACTCCCTTCCCGGCGGCGCCGACCGGCACGCCGTCGCCCCAACGCCGGACACCCGGCCTGTCCGCCGCGGCGGTTGCGCGGCGCGCCCGCGCCCGCTTCGGCAGCGATGAGCGGAATTTTTCCAGCTGCGCTTCCTGAATGGGGGTGAGTCCCGGTTCGGACAGGACGACGCCCAGGCGTTCGGCCAGACCCAACTGCTTCAAGACCGCGACGAAGGCGTCCAGCCGGCAGGACTCCCCGCTCTCCATCCGGACGATCGTCCGGCGCGAAAGCCCCGCCGCCGCGGCCAGTTCGGCCTGCGGAAGATTGCGCTGCAGGCGCTCTGCCTCCAATCGGCGGCCGAGTTCCTTCAGAATGGCGGCTTCGGTTTGCGAGTTCTGGATCTTCATTATTGACAAATCTGGCGCACAATTAATCATTTTTCACTTTTGTGCGACAAATACGGCGCATTATTGTCTTTCTTCTTTTCGTTGTCAAGGAGTTTCTTCCGGCGTGGCGGGGTCTGTGGGCGGGGCGGGGCGTAGCGGGGGTTGTCGCGCCGGGCGCGCTACAGCGCGACGGGCTCGACGGGGACGCCGGACATGATCTTCTGCGTGCCGCGGACGATGACCTCCTCGCCCTCCTCGAGGCCGGAGAGGATCGTCTGGTAGGTCGCGGTGGCGGGGCCGGTCTCGACGTCGCGGCGGACGGGGATGTTGTGCTCGCCGACCATCCAGACGTAGCCCTTGCCCTCGCCGTCGTGGATCACCGCCGTGAGCGGGAGCGAGACGTAGCGCTTCGCCTCCTTGGCCTTCACCTCGACCTTCACCGTCGCGCCCGGGACGAGCAGGCCGTCCGGATTCGGGAAGCGCGCGTAGACCGGCATCGTGTCCGTCGCGGCGTTCACCGCGTTGCCGACGAACTCCACCTCGCCCTCGCCGTCGTAGACCGAGCCGTCCGCGAGGCGGACGCGCACGTCGAAGAGCTCGCGCAGCCCCTTCTCGCCGCCGAAGAACGAGAGGTAGTCGCGCGAGCCGGGCGCGAAGGCGACGCGCACCGGATCCTGCCGCACGATCGTGCAGAGCGGGCCGGACGCGGTCGAGACGTAGTTGCCGACGGTGGCGGCGTTGAGGCCGACCTTGCCGTCGACGGGCGCGACGACCGTGCAGTGCGCGAGGTTGTCCTCGGCCGAGACGAGGGCCGCCTTCGCGGCGTCGAGCGCCGCCTCCGCGGCGGCCTTCCCGCTCGTGGCGGAGTCGAGGTCGTCGGCGCTCGCGACCTTCTTCTCGAAGAGAGCGGTCGCGCGGTCGAACGTCTTGCGCGCGTAGTCCGCGCTGGCCTCCGCCTGCGCGACCTGCGCCCGCGCGCTCGCGGCCGCGGCCTCGTACTTCACCGGGTCGATCCGGTAGAGCACGTCGCCCTTCTTCAGCAGCGCGCCCTCCTCGAAGCAGACCTCCTTCACCTCGCCCGCGACCTGCGCGACGACGGCGACCGTCTCGGGCGAAAGGACGCGCCCGCTGAACGTGCGGACGGGGTTGTGGTCCACGTGGCCGGCCTTGCCGACGCCGACGAGGAACATCGAGGGCTTCGGGCCCGCGGCCTGCGGAGCGGGCTCGGCCGCGGTCGCGGCGGACACCGCGGCGACCGCGGCGAGGAGGAAGGAGGAAGAACGGAGGACGGATGGAGTTTTCATGGTTGTGCGTGTTGCTTGGTTTTGAAATCGGGGATGCAGGCGTTCTTTGCGGCGTCCCGCGCGGCGAGAATGGCGCGCCAGCGGGCGTCGAGGCCGTGGTAGACGGCGGAGAGGACGCGGTCGAAGGCGGCGATGTCGGCGGGGGGAACGTCGGCAAGGAGCTCGGCGGAGAGCTCGCGGCAGCGCCTCTGGTATTCGTTGAGGTGCTCGCGGCCCTTCTTCGAGATGGAGATGACGAAGGCGCGGCGGTCGGTGGGGTCGGTCCTGCGGTCGACCATCCCGGCGCGGACGAGGCGGTCGACGGCCTGGCCGGCGGCGGCGGGGGTGACGTCGAGGTCGTGCGCGAGCGTGGAGATGCGGATCGGGCCCTCGCCGCTGCGGGAGAAGATGTAGCCGAAGATGCGGGCCTGGTTCACCGTGATGCGGTTCATGTGCTCGCTGTCGGCGCCCTTCTTCACGACGATGCGGAAGAGATCGGAGACGTGCAGCGTACGCCGCCAGATCTCAAGATCGTGCGCGGCCTTCGCGGGGGCGGTGTTCGGGGCGTTCATGGCGGGGTTCCTGCGGACGGAGCCGGGACACTATCAAAAGCCCCATTGAAAGTCAAGCATCCTTTACTAATTTTTCCCTGGCGGTTTGCCATGGCGCGACCTCTTTGCTAGAATGCGGGCCATGAACATCCTCGTCACCGGCGCGGCCGGCTTCATCGGCGCGGCGCTCTCCGAACGACTGCTCGGGCGCGGCCACGCCGTGGTCGGCCTCGACAACTTCAACGACTACTACGACCCCGCGCTCAAGGAGGCCCGCGCGGCGCGGCTCGAGGGCCGCCCCGGCTTCCGGATGGTCCGCGCGGACCTGGCGGACGCCGCCGCGCTCGGCGCGGTCTTCGAAGCGGAGCGGTTCGACGTCGTCGTGAACCTCGCCGCGCAGGCCGGCGTGCGCTACTCGCTCGTCAACCCCGGCGCCTACGTCCAGAGCAACCTCGTCGGGTTCGTGAACGTCCTGGAGTGCTGCCGCCACCACGGGCTGCCCCGCCTCGTCTACGCCTCCAGCTCCAGCGTCTACGGCGGCAACGAGAAGATGCCGTTCTCGGAGGACGACCGCGTCGACGCCCCCGTGAGCCTCTACGCCGCGACGAAGAAGAGCGACGAGCTGCTGGCGCACGTCTACGCGCACCTCTTCGGGCTGCAGACGGTCGGGCTGCGCTTCTTCACGGTCTACGGCCCGTGGGGCCGGCCGGACATGGCGATGTGGCTCTTCGCCGACGCGATGCTCGCGGGGCGTCCGATCAAGGTCTTCAACCACGGGAGGATGAAGCGCGACTTCACCTACGTGGACGACATCGTCTCGGGCGTCGTCTCGTGCATCGAGTCGAAGGACCTCGGGCCCGAGGAGATCTTCAACATCGGCAACAACCGCCCGGAGGAGCTGCTGCGCCTCATCGAGGTGCTCGCCGGCGCACTCGGCGTCGAGCCGAGGATGGAGATGCTGCCGATGCAGCCGGGCGACGTCCCCGCCACCTACGCGGACATCTCCCGCATCCACGCCCGGCTCGGCTACGAGCCGACCACGCCGATCGACGTCGGCGTCCCCGCCTTCGCGAAGTGGTTCCTGGAGTACCG
>CAMOEO010000218.1 GCA_946612175.1 uncultured Verrucomicrobiota bacterium | reverse complement strand
TCGTCAAGTTCGTCAACCAGATCATCGCCGAGGCCGACCGCCAGGGCGCGACGGATATCCACTTCGAGCCGATGGAGACCGAGCTGCGCATCCGTTACCGCGTGGATGGCATGCTCAAGGTGATCGACGTGCCGCCGCAGCTGCACCGCCTGCAGGCGGCGGTCATCTCCCGCATCAAGGTCATGGCGGGGCTTGATATCGCCGAGAAACGCCTCCCGATGGACGGCCGCATCGGCATCCGCGTCAACGGCAAGGAGATCGACATCCGCGTGTCGACGCTCCCGTCCGTGTACGGCGAGAAGGTCGTGATGCGACTGCTGCAGAAGGGCGGCGGCGTCATCAAGCTGGAGCAGCTCGGGTTCGAGGAGCGCGACGACCGCGTCGTCCGCCACACGATCGCGCGCCCCAACGGCATCATGCTCGTCACCGGGCCGACGGGCTCGGGCAAGTCGACCTCGCTCTACGCGTTCCTGCACGAGATCAACACGCCCGACAAGAACATCATGACGGCGGAGGACCCGGTCGAGTACGAGATGGCGGGCGTCACGCAGGTGCCGGTCAAGCCCGACATCGGGCTCACCTTCGCGCGTGTGCTGCGCTCGTTCCTGCGCCAGGACCCGGACGTGATCATGGTCGGCGAGATCCGCGACCGCGAGACGGCCGAGATCGCGATCAACGCCTCGCTCACGGGCCACCTGGTCTTCTCGACCCTGCACACCAACGACTCGGCGGGCGCGTTCGCCCGCCTCATCGACATGGGCGTCGAGCCGTTCCTCGTCGCCTCGTCGGTCGTCGCCGTCCTCGCCCAGCGCCTCGTGCGCCGGCTCTGCCCGGCCTGCAAGGCGGAGGGGGCGCCGGAGCCGCGGCTCGTCGCCGCCGCCGGGCTCGACCCCTCGTTCTTCGAGGGGCGGCGCGTGTGGCGCCCGGTCGGCTGCCCCTGGTGCAACAAGGTCGGCTACAAGGGGCGCGGCGGCATCTTCGAGGTGCTGCACATGAGCGACGCGATGCGCTCGCTCGTCACGGCCCACCGCCCCTCCTCGGAACTGCGCGCCAAGGCGATCGAGGAGGGGATGACGCTGCTGCGCGACGACGGCTGGGCCAAGGTCTTCAAGGGCTTCACCTCCGTGGAGGAGGTCGTCCGCGTCACCGAGGACTCCGAGGAGTAGCCGGGTTGAACGCCGCCCCGCGTTCTGCTAGAATCCGGCGGCCTAGGAACCGAGAACGACGATGCAGAGGAACGCCAGCTGGACGAAATGGTGGGAGCTCCTGCGGATCCTGACGGCCCGCAACCTCAAGATCCGCTACAAGGGCTCCGTCCTCGGCTTCTTCTGGTCGCTGCTCACGCCGGCGCTCACGATCCTGATGTACGCGGTCTTCGCGCACATCCTCAAGTTCAACAAGGGCCAGCCGCACTACCTGCAGTTCCTCGTCTCGGGCATCATCGTCTGGGGCTTCACCGTCGGATCGCTCAACGACTCGCTCTTCTCGATCGCGGGCAACGCGAACCTGGTGAAGAAGGTCTACTTCCCGCGCGCGATCCTGCCGCTCACGACGGCGCTCGCGAGCGGCGTGAACTTCCTCCTCACGTTCGTCCCGCTGATGCTCTACCTCGCACTCACGGGGACGCTCGCCTGGGGCCCCGGCCTGCTCTGGCTCCTGCCGGCGTTCGCGTTCCACCTCGCGCTCTGCGCCGGGATCGCCTGCCTCGTCGGGACGCTCAACGTGTTCTTCCGCGACACGCAGCACATCGTCGGGATCGGGCAGCTGGCGTGGTTCTTCCTCACGCCCGTCTTCTACTTTCCGCAGATGCAGCTCGAGGCGGCGGGCTTCCTCGGCGCGTGGCGCGGTCTCGTCTTCCTCAACCCGATGACGGGGGTGCTCGCGCTCTACCGCCGCGGCCTCATGGGCGCGGCGGAGCAGCCCCTCGTCCCGCCCGCCTTCGCGGCGGACGTCCCCGCGTGGTGGATCGGCGTCTCGTGCGCCATGTGCCTCGCCGTCCTCGCCCTCGGCGTCGCCGCGCTGCGCCGCGGCGACCGCAGCTTCGGAGACGCGCTATGAGCGACGACCCCGCCACCGAGATCCGCGACGACGAGTGGGCGATCGACGTCGCCCACGTCACGAAGCGCTTCCGCCTCCAGGACGCCTCGCGCTCGCTCAAGACCGCCGCGATCGACCTGCTGCGCCGCCGCGCGCCGCAGACCTTCACCGCGCTCGACGACGTCTCGCTGCGCGTGAAGCACGGCGAGACGGTCGGCATCGTCGGCGCCAACGGCGCCGGCAAGTCGACGCTCCTCTCGATCATCGCCGGGACGCTCCGCGCCACGTCCGGCACCGCCCGCACGCGCGGGACGGTGAGCTCGCTTCTGGAGCTCGGCGCCGGCTTCCACCCGGACCTCACCGGCCGCGAGAACGTGATGCTCTACGGCGCGATCATGGGCATCCCGCGCGAGACGATGCGCCGCCGCTTCGACGAGGTCGTCGACTTCGCCGGGCTGGAGGAGTTCATCGACCAGCCCGTCCGATTCTACTCCTCCGGCATGTACGTCCGGCTCGGCTTCTCCGTCGCCGTCCAGGTCGATCCGGACGTGCTGCTCGTCGACGAGGTCCTCGCCGTCGGCGACGCGGACTTCCAGCGCAAGTGCCTCGCGAAGATGGACGAGTTCCGCGGGCGCGGCAAGTCGATGCTGCTCATCTCGCACGACCTGCACACCGTCCGCCGCATCGCGGACCGCGTCGCCTACCTCGCGCGCGGCCGCATGCTCGGCGTCGGCGACCCGCTCCTCGTCTCCGAGCGCTACATGAAGGACTCCGTCCTCGAGGCCGACGCCGCGCTCGCGAAGCACGAGTGGGGCACGGGCGAGGCGAAGTTCACCCGCGCCGCGCACCTCGACCCCGCCACGGGGAAGGAGGTCGAGGGGACCTTCGAGTGCACCGACGACCGCCCCGCCTTCCGCCTCCACTGGCACGCCGACCGCCGCCTCGACGACCCCGTCGTCGGCTTCTCCATCGCCGACACCGTCTCCGGCCGCAACGTCTTCGGCTCCAACACGCAGATCGCCGGCTTCCGCATCGGACCCATCGAGAAGGGCGACGGCTCGATCGAGCTGCGGATCGACGCCTCCAACCTCCAGGCCGGCGAGTATCTCCTCTCCTTCTCGATGCACAGCGGCGACCACAAGACCAACTACCACCGCCTCGAGCACGGCCTCCAGCTCCGCGTGAAGAACCGCAAGTGGTTCGACGGCCTCGTCTCCCTCCCTGTGCAATGGTCGAAGTAGCCCCCGAGCCCTTCGTCACCGTCGTCACGCCCGCCTTCCGCGCCGCGCGCTGGATCGAGGGCGCGCTGCGCACCGTCGCGGAGCAGCGCGAGGGTGGCCGCGTCCGCGTGGAGCACCTCGTGCTCGACGGCGGCCCGGACGACGGCTCCGCCGCGATCGCCGCGCGCTTCGCGCACCCCGACACGCGCTACGTGCGCCGCCCCGACGCCGGCCCCGCCGACGCGATCTCGCGCGGCTTCGCCGAGGCGCGCGGCTCCTTCCTTGCCTGGCTCAACGCCGACGACCTCCTCGCCCCCGGCGCGCTCGCGCGCTCCATCACCGCGCTCGCGCGCCGCCCGCGCGCCGCGTTCTCCTTCGGCCGCTGCCCGATCGTCGACGCCGACGGCCGCGAGATCCGGCGCTTCGTCACGCGCTTCAAGGAGGCGTGGTTCCCGCTCTCCTGCCGCGCCGCGATCCGGACGCTCAACTACGTCTCGCAGCCCTCGGTCCTGATCCGCCGTTCCGCGTGGGAGGCGGCCGGCCCGCTCCGCACCGACCTCAAGGCCGCGTGGGACTACGACCTGTGGCTGCGCCTCTGGCGCCGCGGCGGCGCCGTGCGCGTCCCCGGCCGCGAGCCGCTCGCCTTCTTCCGCTGGACGCCGGGCTCCATCAGCGGCGCGAACTACGAGTGCCAGTTCGCCGAGGAGCTCGCCGTCGCCCGCGCCGACGCCGGCCGCCTCGCGCCCAGCGCGCTCCTGCACTTTCTCGTCGCGCGCGGGATCGTGTTCTGCTACCGCCGCATGGCCCCGAGGCCGGCGGGGGAGGGGAGGACCGCCCCGTGAGGATCGCCGTCAACGCGCTGTTTCTCGTCCCCGGCCAGGTCGGCGGGACGGAGACCTACCTGCGCCGCCTCCTCGCCGAGGTTCCCGCCCTGCTCGCCCCCGGCGAGGAGCTGCTCGTCTTCGCCAACGCCGAGAACGCGGAGACCCTCTCCGCCGACCTGCGCGGCGCGCCCCGCACGAAGGTCGTCCCGACCGGCGTGCGCGCCGCCTCGCGCGTCCGGCGCGTCCTCTTCGAGAACCTCGCGCTCCCGCGCTCCCTCGCCGCCGCCGGCGCGGACGTGCTCTGGAACCCCGGAAACGCAGCCCCTCTCCGCGCCCCCTGCCCGCAGGTCACGACCGTCCACGACATGCAGTACCGGCGCTTCCCGGAGGACTTCCCGCCCCTCGCGCTCGCGGCGATGCGCCTGCTCGTTCCCGCCGCCGTGCGCCGAAGCGCGCGGACGATCGCCGTCTCGGAGTTCTCGCGCTCCGAGATCCTCTCCCTCGTCCCGGGCGCGTCCCCCGAGCGCGTCGTCGCCGTCCCCGAGGCGGCCGATCCGTTCTTCGCGGAGGACGTCCCCGGCGAGACGGTCGCGCGCCGCGCCCTCGAGCTGGCCGGCTCGGGCGACCCGCTGCTGCTCGTCGTCTCCAACTCCTACCCGCACAAGAGCCTCGAGACGGCCGCGCTCGCCTTCGGCCGGCTCTGCGGCCGCTTCCCGCACCGGCTGCTCGTCGTCGGCCGGCCGCGCCTCGGGGAACCCGCG
The DNA here is from genome assembly GCA_946612175.1 of uncultured Verrucomicrobiota bacterium. Classification (GTDB taxonomy): domain Bacteria; phylum Verrucomicrobiota; class Kiritimatiellia; order RFP12; family UBA3636; genus UBA3636. The sequence continues at coordinate 698 of CAMOEO010000218.1, read as the reverse complement.
CTCGCCGCCGCGCTCGCCGCGCTGCCCGACCCCTCCCGCGCCGTCCGGATCGAATACGCCTCCCGCGCCGATCTCGCCGCGCTCTACCGCGCCGCCGACCTGCTGCTCTTCCCCTCCCGCTACGAGGGGTTCGGGCTGCCCGTCCTCGAGGCGATGTCGGCGGGGCTCCCCGTCATCGCCGCCCGCGAGGGGTCCGTCCCCGAAGTCGCGGGCGACGCCGCCCTCTACGCCCGCGCCGGCGACCCGGAGGACTTCGCCCGAGCCGCCTCCTCCCTGCTCTCCGACCCCGCCGCGCGCGCCCGTCTCTCCGCCGCCGGCCGCGAACGCGCCGCCCTCTTCTCCTGGCGCCGCGCCGCCGAACGCACCCTCGACGTCCTCCGCTCCGCCGCCGCCCGCTCGTAAACCCCAAAAACAGTTGGCCTTCCTCGCGCCCGGCCCCGCGCCGCAAAACCGAAAACTATAATATTTTTTCTTAAAATTTCAACAATTTATTTTTTTTACTTGCTCTCTCTCCGCTGTCTGTGCTATCCTCCCCCCATGCCCTACGGATGTTCCCCCTCCTCCCGCTACCGCTGGCGCGCCGACCGCGAGCCGGACGCGTTCTACTCCGGTCCGTTCTCCCCCGCGACGGAGGACCGCTACAACGGAATGCTCGCGATCGGACTCCTCGAAATCGCCGTCCTCTGCTGGCCCGTCAC
>CAMOEO010000217.1 GCA_946612175.1 uncultured Verrucomicrobiota bacterium | reverse complement strand
CCGGCTCGGAGGGCGGCGGCGGGGGCGGCGGGACGGGCGGCGGGGCCGCCGCGCCCCCCTTCAGCTCCTCCGGCGCCGGAGGCGGCGAAGGATGCCAGCCCGGGGAGCGGGGCTCGTTTTCGCGCTCCCCGGTTTCGCCGGCCGGCCGGGGCGGATCGTCGCGGACGGGGCGTTCCGGATCGTCGTTCACCGGGCTACTTCTCCTCGGGGGCGGTTTCGGCGGGGGCGGCCGGCGCGGTCTCGCCCTTCATCTGCGCGACGAGGCGGTCGGCCACGTCCTTGTGGTCCTCGAGGAACTGCGCCGCGGCCTGCGCGCCCTGGCCGATCTGGTCGGTGCCGTAGCTCAGCCACGAGCCGCGCTTGAGGATGAGGCCCTGCTTGATGCCGGCCTCGAGGACGGACCCCGCCCACCAGATGCCGCGGTCGTAGAGGATGTCGAACTCCGCCTCGGTGAAGGGCGGGGCGACCTTGTTCTTCACGACCTTCACGCGCGTGCGGTTGCCGATCATCGTGCCGGCGGCGTCCTTGATCGCGCCGATGCGCGAGATGTTGAGGCGGACCGACGCGTAGAACTTGAGCGCGCGGCCGCCGGGCGTCGTCTCGGGATTGCCGAACATCACGCCGATCTTCTCGCGGATCTGGTTCGTGAAGATGCAGAGCGTCTTCGTCGTGTCGAGGAGGGCGGTGAGCTTGCGCATCGCCTGCGACATGAGGCGCGCCTGCTGGCCGACGTGCGAGTCGCCCATCTGGCCCTCGAGCTCGGCCTTCGGCGTGAGCGCGGCGACGGAGTCCACCACGACGACGTCCAGCGCGCCGGAGCGCACGAGCGACTCGGCGATGTTGAGCGCCTCCTCGCCGGTGGTGGGCTGGGCGACGAGCAGGTTGTCCAGGTCCACGCCGATGCGCTTGGCGTACTGCGGGTCGAGGGCGTGCTCCACGTCGATGAACGCGGCCATGCCGCCGGCCTTCTGGGCGTTGGCGATGACGTGGAGGGCGAGGGTGGTCTTGCCGGAGGACTCGGGCCCGTAGAGCTCGACGATGCGGCCGCGGGGGAGGCCCCAGACGCCGAGCGCGAGGTCGAGGCCGAACGAGCCGGTCGAGATGACCTGGACGCCCTTCTGCGACTCGACCTCGCCGAGCTTCATGATGGCGCCCTCGCCGAACTCCTTGCGGATCTGGGCGAGTACGGAGTCGAGGGCGGAGTTTCCGGATGATTCTGCTTTCTTGGCCATGGTATCGGTCCTTGTGTTTCGTGTGGTTTGGAAAGGGGGGGACGCGCCGCCCGCCGGACGGGCTCGGAATCGCGCGGAACAGGCATCGATTCTACCATATCGCCCGCCGTCCCCGCAACCGGAATTCTCGGCGCGGAAAGGCCGGACCCCGGGGCGGCCGCGCGGCCGCCCCGGGGTCCGGCGCTGTTCGGAGGCTAGGCCGCCTTGCGCTTGCCGAGGACGGCGCGCAGGACGAAGAGCGTCGCGAGCATCAGCACGATCGCGATCGGCAGCGCGACCCGCCAGCCGCCGACGAACGGCGCGACGAGGTAGGAGACGAACGAGACCGCCGCGACGAGCATCGCGTACGGCAGCTGCGTGTTCACGTGCTCGACGTGGTTGCAGTCCGCGCCGGCGCTGGCCATGATCGTCGTGTCCGAAATCGGCGAGCAGTGGTCGCCGCAGACGGCGCCCGCCATGCAGGCCGAGACGCAGATGATCGTGCTCTCCGGGGCGGGCGAGGCCGCCAGGACGATCGGGATCAGGATGCCGAACGTGCCCCACGAGGTGCCGGTCGAGAACGCCAGCACGATCGCGATGAGGAAGATGATCGCCGGGAGGAAGTCCTGGAGGCCCGCGGCCGGCCCGTTGATGATCTGCGAGATGAAGACCTTCGCGCCGAGCGAGTCGGTCATCGCCTTGAGGGTCCACGCCGAGCACAGGATCAGGATCGCCGGCACCATCGCCTTGAAGCCCTCGGGCAGCGAGTCCATGCAGTCCTTGAACGAGATTACGCGGCGGCAGAGGAAGTAGACGACCGCGAAGACGATCGTCACCGCCGAGCCGTAGACGAGGCCCACGGAGGCGTCCGAGGCGGAGAACGCCTCGACGAAGTTGCAGTAGGCGTCCTTGTTGTCGGCGTCGAAGAACCCGCCCGAGTAGACCATGCCGATCACGCACGCCGCGACGAGGAACACGACCGGGACCACGAGGTCGTAGACGCGGCCCTTCGGGTTGGCGTTCTTGAACTCGTCGGCGCCGAGCGCGCCGAGGTCGCCCGCGAGGGCCCTCTCCTCGTGCCGGCGCATGCCGCCGAAGTCGAAGCCGGCGATCGCGACGAAGAAGAGCGTCACGATCGTGAGGATCGCGTAGAAGTTCCACGGGATCGCGTTGATGAAGAGCGAGAAGCCGCTCTCGGCGCCGGCGCCCTTGGCGAAGCCGGCGACCGCCGCGGCCCACGACGAGACCGGCGCGATGATACAGATCGGGGCGGCCGTGGCGTCGATGAGGTAGGCGAGCTTGGCGCGCGAGACCTTCTTGGCGTCCGTGACGGGCTTCATCACCGAGCCCACCGTGAGGCAGTTGAAGTAGTCGTCCACGAAGATCAGCATGCCGAGGACGACCGTGCAGACCTGCGCGCCGACGCGGCTCTTGATGTGGGCGGCGGCCCAGCGCCCGAACGCGGCCGAGGCGCCGGTCTTGTTCATCATCGCGACGAGCGCGCCCAGGAGGACGAGGAAGACGAGAATGCCGATGTTGTAGGCGTCGGCGACGGACTTGATGTAGCCGTCGGAGAAGACGTGGACGATGGTCTGCTCGAAGGAGAACTTCGACCAGATGAGGCCGCCGGCGAGGATGCCGAGGAAGAGCGAGGAGTAGACCTCCTTGGTGACGAGCGCCAGGACGATCGCCAGCAGCGGGGGGAACACGGCCCAGAACGTGCCGTAGGCGGGGCGCTCCCGGCGGACCGTGGCGAGGGCGGCCTCGATGTTCGTCTTGAACTCCGGGTCCTCCTGGACGTTGTCGGCATAGCCGTCGATGTATTCCTGCGCGGCGGCGGCTTCGTCGAGCTTCTTCGGGGCGGCGGCCTCGGGAGCCGATGAATCGGCCCCTTCGGCTACCGTGGCGGGGGCGGTGACCGCGGCGGCCCCTTCGGCTACCGTGGCGGGGGCGGTGACCGCGGCGGCCTCTTCGGCTACCGTGGCGGGGGCGGTGACCGCGGCGGCCTCTTCGGCGGCGGCGGGCTCGTCGGCGCGGGCGCCGACGGAACAGGCGAGCATCGCGGCGAAGGCCGCGGCGAGCAGGGTGGTTGAGCGTTTCATGGCGTTTTGGGGGCAAGTGAGGAAGATTCTAGGCGCAACGCCCCCCTCCCGTCAACGGGAAAACCGCGTTTCCGTCGAATCGTACCGCCGCCGCCCGCCCCGCCCGCGAAGGTTTTGCAAGAGCCTCAGCAATGGAGAAACGGGAGGGATCGGGCGGATCGTTTCGCAAGGCATCGGCGCCGAATGCCGAGTGCCGGGGGCTCAGGAGGACTTCATGTCGTTCCATTCGTCGTCGGCGTCGTCGCCGGCGGGGGCGGCGGACTTGCGGCCGCGGTCGAGGAGGAGGCGCAGGATCCCGAAGATCGCGTAGGGAACGACGAGCGCGACGAGCACGAGCTTCCAGAACGGGAAGGGGTGCTCCAGGGCGGGCTGGCGCCGCGAGAGGTTCCAGAAGATCAGGATGCACGAGACCCACACGGCGGTGAAGTTCGGGAGTCCGTCGCCGGAGTGCATCCAGTGCAGGCCCTCGGTGCGCTTCTTCGTGAACGGCCAGAAAAGGTTCGAGCCCATGTGCCCGAGCTGGTCCTCGACGACGTGGACGGCGTAGCACCCGGCGATGGTGGCGAGCCCCTGCCACGCGAGCGTGTAGGCGCCGAAGCAGCAGGAGACGGCCGCCCAGAGCAGGCCCAGGAGGAGGCCGACCGTGAGGGCGTGCGACCATTCGCGGTGCCACGGGAGGAACTCCAGGTCGAAGCCGCCGTCCGCGCGGGGGGCGAAGCCGATCGTGGGGCCGTCGAAGATGTCGACGACGAGCTTGGCGTCGTAGGTCTGGATCACGGGCGCCGGGAGCGGCGCGCGGCCGACGGCGTCCTTCCGCTCGGTTCCCTCGACGGGGACCTGCCCGGTGTTGACGACGGGGCCGAGGCGGCAGACGATCTCCTTCGCGTCGTTGTCGATCGTCACGGAATACTGCTGCCAGAAGTCGGCGCCGAGGCGGATGGAGCCGAGCTTGAGGCGGATGTAGCGCTTCTCGTCGACGCCCATCCGGATGGCGCGCGCGACCTCCTCGGCGATCTTCCGCGGGTCGGGGTCCTTCGGGTCGGGCGTGACGTAGACGTCGTGCTCGTAGAAGAAGCGGTAGAACTTGAAGTCGAGCGTGTCGGGCAGGATGCCCGCGGCGCCGCCGAGGATGAAGAAGACCGGGTTGCCCCGCAGGGCCGCGTCGATGGCCCAGGGGCCGAAGGAGGCGACCGCCACGCCGGACATGAAGTGCGAAAAGCCTTTCATCGGGGAGCTCCTTTCGTCAGGTGAGGCCGAGGAAGTCGGCGATCCGGGATCCGAAGCCGGACATGTTGCAGGCGATCGGGAGCAGCAGGATCCCGAGGCAGTTGAGGCGGCGCGACCCGAAGAGGACGGGCAGGAGCCCGATGCCGGTGCCCACGGCCGCGATGAAGAGCCCGACCCAGCCGGTCATCAAGAGGACCATCAGGACGATCACGGCGAGCGCGACGGTCGAGACGTGGCGGTAGTTGAACTTCGACACGAAGCGGACGGTAAGCCTCGTGAGAGGCTCCATCAGGAGATACGAGACGCCCGCCGCGACGGCGATGGAGCCGAGGACGAGGTAGTAGTCGGAGAGGCCCGCCGGAACGTAGAGGGTCTTCACCATCCACGCGCCGCCGCCGCGGGTGAGGTTGAGGCCCGGGACGAACATCAGCATGAACGCGCCGACGTAGTAGATGAACTTCGAGACGCCCTGGCCCATGATGAAGACGCGCTCCTCGCGCTGGGCGCAGGCGTGGCCGGCGAGCATGCCGCCGACGCCGCCCGTGACGACCGGGAAGTAGGCCGCGATGCCGCCGCCGAGCCCGCCCGACCAGACCGAGCGCAGGATGACGTCGCCGTCCAGGTCGAGCGATTTGGCGAGGCGCTGCGGGGGGACGTCCGCCGCCGAGATCATGTTGAGCAGGCACCACGGCACCGCGAAGAGCCCCACGAACGCCGGCATGATGTTCTGGAAGGCGACCTCGTGCGAGACCGGCGAGGCCGTGAGCAGGATGAACCCGAGCAGGCCCGAGAGCAGGAACGTCGCGAGGCCCGCGAGGAGCGTCTTCCACGCGTCGTAGAACTTCGCCCAGCCGGCCCGGCCGCGGTTGCCGCCCTTGGGCCACTCGCTCATCAGCATGAACGTGATGATGATCCAGAGGATCCAGTGCATGTGCGGCTTGAGCACCTCCTGTGCCACGGGCAGGTAGACGGGCGCGCAGGGCGCGACGACCGCCAGCAGGAACCACGCGCCCGCG
>CAMOEO010000216.1 GCA_946612175.1 uncultured Verrucomicrobiota bacterium | reverse complement strand
GGTCCAGGGATGCAAAGCGCTTGCGGCGCGGGGCCTTCCGGCATATAATCCGGCCCCATGTCCGCCCCCCTCGTCACCGAAACGCGCCTTCTGCGCCTCGCCCTTCCCGAAGGCGGCCTCCGCCTGCAGCGCGGGGGCGTCCTGCGGCGCGTCGACGTCGCGTACGAGACGTGCGGGACGCTCTCCGAGCGGCGCGACAACGTCGTGTTCGTCTGCCATGCGCTGACGGGCGACGCGCACGTCGCGGGGCGCCACGAGGGCGAGTCGCGCGACACGGGCTGGTGGGCCGGCATGGCCTGCCCCGGCGGCGGCATCGACACGGACCGCTTCTTCGTCGTCTGCGCCAACATCCTCGGCGGCTGCATGGGCACGACCGGGCCCTCGTCGATCGACCCGGAGACCGGGACGCCCTACGGCTCGCGCTTCCCGGAGATCACTGTCGCGGACATCGTCGACGTGCACCGGATGCTCCTGCGCCAGCTCGGCTTCGAGCGCGTCTACGCCGTCGTCGGCGGCTCGTTCGGCGGCATGCAGGCGCTCGAGATGGCGCGCCGCCACCCGGACTTCGTCGACAAGGCCGTCTGCATCGCGACCGGCGCCTCGCTCTCCACGCAGGCGCTCGCGTTCGACGTCGTCGGGCGCAACGCGATCGAGCAGGACCCGGCGTTCAACGGCGGCGACTTCTACGGCGGCCCGCGGCCCGACGCGGGCCTCGCGCAGGCCCGCGAGCTGGCGCACATCACGTACCTCTCGGGCGAGATGATGAAGAAGAAGTTCGGGCGCCGCCGCCGCGACCTCGCCGCCGCGGAGCGCGCCGCCGAGGCCGCGGGCGCCGCGCCCGCCGCCCCGGGGGGCGCCGCGCACTCGATCTTCGAGGTCGAGTCCTATCTCCGGCACCAGGGCCACAAGTTCATCGGCCGCTTCGACGCCAACTCCTACCTGCGCATCAGCGGCGCGATGGACGAGTTCGACCTCGCGCAGGGGCGCGCCTCGCTCGCGGAGGCGCTGGAGACCGTTCGCGCGAAGGTGCTGGTGGTGGCGCTCAACGGCGACTGGCTCTTCCTGCCGCGCCAGTCCGAGTCGATCGTCCGCGCGCTCTCGACCGCGCGCAAGGACGTCTCCTACTTCTGCCTCGACGCGCCGTCGGGCCACGACTCGTTCCTGATCCACATCGAGGAGCTCTCGCGCGTCGTCGACGGCTTCCTGACGCGGCTCCCCGTCCGCCCGAAGGCGGAGATCGACGCGGACCACCGGCGCGACTACGACGCGCTCGTGGGGCTGATCCCGTCGCGCGCCCGGACGATCCTCGACATCGCCTGCGGCGACGGGACGCTGCTCAACTACCTCTCCGAGCGCCGCCCGTGGGCGGACTGCACGGGGATCGACGTCGAGGTCGAGAGCGGCGTGCGGACGCTCGCCGCCGGCCACAACATGGTGCGCGCGGACGTCGACCAGGGCCTCGCGAGGATCCCGGACGACACCTTCGACTGCGCGATCCTCTCCGAGTCGCTGCAGGTCATGCGCCGCCCGGACCGCGTCCTGGCCGAACTGCTGCGCATCGCGCCTGTGGGGCTGGTCTCGTTCCCGAACTTCGGGATGTGGAAGATCCCGGTCGAGCTGGCGTTCCGCGGGCGCATGCCCGTGACGCGGCGCCTGCCGCACCAGTGGTACGACACGCCGAACATCCACCTCTGCACGATCAAGGACTTCCTGGAGCTCTGCCGCGAGAAGGGGATCCGGGTCGAGAAGGTCGTGTACTTCTCGACGCTCGCGACCTCCAAGGTCCTCCGCGCCCTCGGCGCCCGGAGCCTCGGCACCTCGCGCGTCCTCGTGAAGATCGCGCGCCCCGCCCCGCGGGCAAATTGACGGCGCGCCGCAAATCCCCTATCATTCGCCCCCATCGCAACCCCCTCGCCGCGGCGGCCCCTCCGGCCCCCGCGGCGCCAGCCACGGAACCACCACATGAGCACGAAAGTCGTCATCGAAACCAGCAAGGGCGCCATGGAGGCCGAACTCTACGAGGACAAGGCCCCGAAGACCGTCGCCAACTTCCTCCGCTACGTCGACGAGAAGTTCTACGACGGAACGATCTTCCACCGCGTCATCCCCGGCTTCATGATCCAGGGCGGCGGCTTCACCCCCGACATGGAGCAGAAGAAGACGCACGAGCCCGTCGTCAACGAGGCGCGCAACCGCCTCCCCAACGAGCGCGGCACGCTCGCGATGGCGCGCACGAGCGTCGTCGACTCCGCCACCTGCCAGTTCTTCGTGAACCATGCGGACAACGCCTTCCTCGACTTCCACGCCCCGACCGCGCAGGGGTTCGGCTACTGCGTCTTCGGGCGGCTCACGAAGGGCCTCGACGTGCTCGACGCCATCGCGAAGGTCCCGACGACGACGGTCTCGTGGTACGAGAACGTCCCCGCCGAGCCGGTCGTCATCCTCTCCGTCCGCCGCGCCTAGGCCCGCCATGCCCGCCCCCTCCGCGCCGCGCCCCGACTGGGACACGTACTTCATGGACATCGCGCACGTCGTCAAGACGCGCAGCAACTGCACGCGCCGCAACGTCGCCGCCGTGATCGTGAAGGACCGCCGCATCATCTCCACCGGCTACAACGGCGCCCCGCGCGGCGTCCGCAACTGCAACGAGGGCGGCTGTCCCCGCTGCGCCTCCGACGCCCCGAGCGGCACCGCGCTGGGGGACTGCATCTGCTCCCACGCCGAGGAGAACGCCATCACCCAGGCCGCCTACCACGGCATCTCCACGAAGGGCGCGACGATCTACGTCACGCTCTCCCCGTGCCTCATGTGCTCCAAGATGATCATCAACGCAGGCATCCGCGAGGTGGTGTACGACGAGGAGTACACCGTCACGGAGCAGACCCGCGCCATCCTCGCCGAGGCCGGCGTGGCCCTCCGCCGCCTCGTCGGCTACCGCCACCCCGTCCTCGTGCGGGAGGCGTGAGGAACCCCGCCATGTCCGAAGACAACCCCTTCCTTTCGCGGGAGCGCTTCCCGCGCTTCGACCGGCTGACGCCCGCCGCCGCGCGCGAGGCGATCCCCGTCCTCATCGCCGAGACCGAGGCGAAGGTCGCCGCGCTCGAGGCGAGGTGCGAGCCGACCTGGGACGGCCGCGTCGCCGCGCTCACCGACGCGCTCGAGCCCTTCTCCCGCGCTTGGCACCTCGTCGGCCACATGCTCGGCGTCCGCAACTCCGACGACTGGCGCGCGGTCGAGGGCGAGCTGCAGCCGCACGTCGTCCGCCTCTCGCTCCGCGTCGCCCAGAGCCGCCCGCTCTACGACGCCCTGCTCGCGCTGCGGGGCGGCCCCGCGTGGGCGTCGCTCGACGAGGGCCGCCGCCGCGTCGTCGAGTCCGCGATCCGCGACGCGCGCGACGCCGGCGTCGGGCTCGACGGCCCGGCGCGCGAGCGCTTCCTCGAGATCGCGACGCGCCTCTCCGAGCTCTCGACGAAGTTCTCCAACAACACGCTCGACGCCACCAAAGCCTTCGCGCTCGACCTGGGCGACCCCGCCGAGGTCGCCGGGCTCCCGCCCGCCGTCCTCGCGCTCTGCGCCGCCGCCTGGAACGACGCCCACGCCGGCGAGGCCGGCGCAGGGGGTTCGGGGGAGCCCCCCGCCCGTCGCGCTACGCCCGAGGCCGGCCCCTGGCGCGTGACGCTCGAGGCCGCGATCTACGGCCCGTTCCAGCAGTACGCCGAGCGCGCCGACCTGCGCGAGAGGCTCTACCGCGCCCGCGCCGCGCGGGCGTCGTCCGGCCCGACCGACAACACCGCGATCCTCTCCGAGATCCTCGCGCTGCGCCGCGAGCAGGCGGCCCTCCTCGGCTTCCCGTCCTACGCGCGCCTCGCGCTCGACTCGCGCATGGCGAAGACGCCGGAGGCGGTCTACGCGATGATCGACCGCATCGGCGCGGCGGCGCTCCCGCGCGCCCGCGAGGAGCTCGCCGCGCTGCGCGCCTTCGCCGCGGAGCACGGTAGCAGAGGGGCCGATTCATCGGCCTCCGCGGGCGCCGCAGCGCCCGCCGCCGAGCTGCGGCACTGGGACCTGGCCTACTGGTCGCGCCGCCGCCTCGAGGCGCTCTACGGCTACTCGTCCGAGACGCTGCGCCCCTACCTGCCGTTCCCGCGCGTGCTCGACGGCCTCTTCGGCCTCGCGCGCGAGCTCTTCGGCGTCGCGATCGAGCCGTGCGACGGCCTCGCGCCCGTCTGGCACCCCGACGTGCGCCTCTTCCGCGTCCGCGACGCGGAGAGCGGCGCGGAGCTGGCCCACTTCTACCTCGACCCCTACTCGCGCCCCGCCGAGAAGCAGGGCGGCGCGTGGATGGACGAGATCTGCAACCGCGCCGAGCGCCCCGACGGCTCCGTGCGCCTCCCGCTCGCGCTGCTCTGCTGCAACCAGGCGCCGCCTTCCGCCGGGAAGCCTTCGCTGATGACGCTCGGCGAGGTGGACACGCTCTTCCACGAGTTCGGCCACGCGCTGCAGGGGATGCTCACGCGCGTCGGCATCCCCGAGGCCGCGGGCATCGCCAACGTCGAGTGGGACGCCGTCGAGCTCGCCTCGCAGTTCCTCGAGAACTGGCACGACCTCCCCGCCCAGCTCCGCGCGCTCTCCGCGCACGTCGAGACCGGCGAGCCGATCCCCGAGGACCTGATCGCGAAGATCCAGGGCGCGAAGACCTACAACCAGGGCCTCGCGACCGTGCGCCAGCTGCGCTTCGCGCTCGCGGACATGGACCTGCACGAGCGCGTCCCGTGCGCGGAGCTGCCCGACGCCGACGCCGCGTGGGCCGCGGCCTCCGCGCGCTTCGCGCTGCTGCCGCCGCTCCCGGGGGAGCGCTTCCTCAACACCTTCACGCACATCTTCTCCGGCGGCTACGCCGCGGGCTACTACAGCTACATGTGGGCCGACATCCTCGCGCACGACGCCTTCGCCGCGTTCGAGGAGGCGGGCCTCGACGACCCCGCCGCGCGCGCCGCGACCGGCCGCCGCTACGCGGCCACCGTCCTCGCGCTCGGCGGCTCGCGCGCCCCGGCCGACGTCTTCCGCGCCTTCCGCGGCCGCGACCCCGACCCCGCCGCGCTGCTGCGGCACAAGGGCCTCGCATGAAGACGAAGTCGATCCGGGAGCAGGACGAGCAGTTCCGCGAGGCGCTGCGGGCGGTCCCCGTCCGCAACGCGCACGTGAAGGCCACGCCCGCGCCGGAGGACCCGCGCCGGCTCGTGGTGGAGGTGGAGCTGCTCTACCGCACGCCCGTGCTGCGCTTCCTGCGGCGGCTCCTCAAGGCCTCGCCGACGAAGCGCTACCGGCTCGACCTCCTCGGGACGCGCGTCTACAACATGATCGACGGCCGCCGGAGCCTCGAGCAGCTGGCGGACGCCTTCGCCGCCGAGGAGAAGCTCACCTTCTTCGAGGCCCGGGCCCTGCTCGGGCAGTACCTCCGCAGCCTCTCCGCGAAGGGGCTCGTCGTCGCCGCCCTGCCCGGGCCCGGAGCCCCGGGTTCCCAGAGATTCCAAATTGCGGATTAGTCGCGCTGGGCGCGACTAATCCGCAATTC